>JAUYQH010000013.1 GCA_030697365.1 Novosphingobium sp.
GGTGGCGGACGCGCTCGACCACCCGCTCGCGGCATTCGTCGGCCAGCCAGATGTCGAGCAGGATGCCGCGCGCCTCACCCCGGATTGCGACGCGCTCGACTTGCGTGGGGCGATCGATCAACCGCTCGGACAGCGCAAAACCCCACGCGAAGTCTTCCAGATCGGCAGGGGTGGCCATCATCACCGCATAGCCGAAGCCGCAGACACTGACCGCGACCGGCACTTCACTGGCGATCATGCGTTCGCGCAGGCCCTGTTCGCCGGGTCTGACGGTGGCGAAGCGACGGACTTCGGAGGGGCCTGGGAGGGGAGGCATTTCGTCCATCGCGCAATTGTTGGTCGTCCGCGACTGAGTTCGCAAGCGGACCTTGCTTTTGTGCGTGTGCGAAGGGACATAATCGGCTAGCGGCGTGCGCGCCTTCTGACCGGGAGTATCCATGATCGCCTCGCGTTCCTCCGCTCTTCTCCTGTTCGGCGCCACCGGCGACCTCTCGCGGCGGATGCTGCTGCCGTCGCTGTTCGGGCTGCATGAGGACGGACTGCTCAATCCAGGGCTGCGTATTGTGGGGACGGCGCGCTCGGACCTCGATGACGCGGGATTCCGCGAAATGGCGCGCGCCGCGCTGGACGAGTTCCTGCCCGCCGAACGCAAGGACGACAGCAAGCTCGACGGGTTTCTCGAACGTCTCGCCTACCAGCCGCTCGATGCTTCGAACCTCGATGGGTTCCCGGCCCTCGCGGACAAAGTCGGCGATACTTCGGGCGGGCTGGCGATCTTCCTGTCGACCGCGCCGTTCCTGTTCGAGCCGACGATCAAGGGCCTCGCCGCTTCGGGTCTGGCACACGAAAATGTCCGGATCGGGCTGGAAAAGCCGCTCGGCAACGATCTCGCCAGCTCGCGCCAGATCAACAACGCGGTCGCCGCGGCGTTTCCCGAGGAACGCATCTTTCGGATCGACCACTACCTTGGCAAGGAAACGGTCCAGAACCTGCTCGCGCTGCGCTTTGCCAACGCGATGTTCGAACCGTTGTGGAATTCCGCCGGGATCGACCATTTCCAGATCACGGTCAGCGAGACCGTGGGGCTGGAGGGACGCAAGGGCTTCTATGAAGGCACCGGCGCGCTGCGCGACATGGTCCAGAACCACATGCTCCAGCTTCTCGCGCTGACCGCGATGGAACCGCCCGCGGACTACGATTCCACCTCGATCCGCGACGAGAAGGTCAAGGTCCTGCGCGCGTTGCGTGCCGTCAAGCCGGGCGAGATGGTCCGCGGGCAGTACGCGGCGGGCGCGGTCGGCGGCAGGGCGGTGGGCAGCTTCGCCGAAGACCTGGGCGAGGCCAGCGGGGCCGAGACGTTCGTCGCGCTCAAAGCCCACGTCGAGAACTGGCGCTGGCAGGGGGTGCCGTTCTACTTGCGCACCGGCAAACGCTTGGCCGAGCGGCGCAGCGAGATCGTGGTCCAGTTCAAGTGCGTGCCGCACAACATCTTTGCCGAGCGCGGCGGCAAACTGACCGCCAACCGGCTGGTGATCCGCCTTCAGCCCGAAGAATATGTGCGGCTTCAGCTAATGGCTAAGGAGCCCGGGCTCGACCGCTCGGGGATCGTCCTGCGCGAGGTGCCGCTCGACCTTTCGCTGACCGACGCTTTCTCCAAGGCGCGGCGGCGGATCGCCTACGAGCGCCTGCTGCTCGATCTCATCGAGGGCGAACAGACATTGTTCGTGCGGCGCGACGAGGTCGAAGCGCAATGGCGCTGGGTCGATGCGATCCGCGCGAGCTGGGCCGAGACGGCGGGCGAGGTAAAGCCTTATGCCGCGGGAACCTGGGGCCCCAACGCGGCCATCGCACTGACCGAACGCGACGGGCGCAGTTGGAACGATTGATTGGCTGGAACAACTGATGAGCACTGATATCGAAAGCGTTATGCGCAGCGCGCCGGTGATCCCGGTGCTGGTGATCGACGACCTCGCCCATGCCGAGCCGATCGCGCGAGCGCTGGTCGCGGGCGGCCTGCGCGTGCTCGAAGTAACCTTGCGCACGCCGTGTGCGCTCGACGCGATCCGGGCGATGCGTGGGGTCGAGGGCGCGATCGTGGGGGCGGGGACGGTGACCAACCCGGACGAACTGGCCGCTGCGATTGACGCGGGCTCCGAATTCATCGTTTCGCCGGGGCTGACCGAGCGGCTTGGCCACGCCGCGCGCGAGGCCGGGGTGCCGTTCCTGCCCGGCACCGCCAACGCCGGCGACATCATGCTCGGGCTCGACCTGGGCCTGACCCACTTCAAGTTCTTCCCGGCCATGGCCAGCGGCGGACTGCCCGCGTTGAAGGCGCTCGCCGCGCCGTTCTATCAGTGCAAGTTCTGCCCCACCGGCGGGATCACCGAAGCCACCGCGGCACAATGGCTCGCGTTCGAGCCGGTGCTGTGCGTCGGGGGCAGCTGGGTGGTCCCCAAGGGTCCGCCCGATCCCATCGCGATAGAAGCAGCGGCGCGGGCGGCGGCGGGTCTGGGCCGGTGAAGTCCGCGGCCGATCTGCTTGCCCGCCTGCAACAGTTGCATGCGCGCACCGCCGAAACGCCGCTGTTCAACCCGGTTTTTCAGCTCAGCCTCGATCTTTCGCGCGAGATCGAGGGCGGGGCGCTCGACCTCGCCGGGGTCGAGGCGATGGTCGCCGAGTTGGAGTGCGAAGCGCTCAAGGCGCGCGCGGCCAAACTGCGCGGGCTGGTAGCACCGGTCGAACCGGACGAGAACCTTGCCCGGTTCCGCGCGCTTGCTCCCGAAACCGACCTCGCCGCGTTCCGCGCCTGTTGGGAGCGACCGCTGCTCCACGCGGTGTTCACCGCGCATCCGACGTTTCTGCTCGCCCCGGTCCAGGCCGATGCGGTGGCGCAGGCGGCTTCGGCGGTTGCGGAAATCGACGATGCGGTCTGCGTCCTGCCCGGCGCCGAACCCGCGATCACGCTGGCGTTCGAACATGCCGAAGCCAGCGCGGCCATCGCCCGCGCGGGCGCGGCGCGCGACCAGATCAACGGCGAACTGTTCGGCCTCGCCCGCGAGCGCTGGCCCGAGGCGTGGCACGATTTCGCGCCGCTGCCGTTCCGGTTCGCCAGCTGGGTCGGCTATGACATGGACGGTCGGACCGACATCGCGTGGTCGACCAGCGTGGGTTTCCGGCTGGGCGAAAAAGCCGACCGGCTGACGCGCTACATTGCCAGTCTCGAAGCGATTGATCCTGCGCACCCCGATCTCGCCGGCTTGCGCCGCGCGGCAGCCCAAGCAGCGCGCCATGCCGAGGCGTTCCTCGGCGACCTTGCCGATCCCGTGCGGCTCAGCGAAGTCGCCAACGCCCTGACTGCGCCCGATCCGGACAAGCTGCTTTCGCTGGCCCCTTTGATCGAGCGACTGGATGCCGAGGCGCGATCTGCTCCTGCCGACCGTGCCATCGCGCTCAAGGTACTGACCGCGGCGATGCGAGCCGACGGGCTGGGGATCGGCTGGATTCACTTCCGGGTGAACGCCGCGCAGCTCCACAATGCGATCCGCCGCCGGATCGACCCCGAAGGCGTGCTCGATTTGGGCAGCAAGGGTGCGCTGGCCCGGCTGCGCGACTTGCTCGGCAAAGTCCGACCGCTGCAATCTAACTTCGCCGCGCTGGCGATCGAGAATGCCACCGCGCTGCGCCAGTTTCTGGCGATGGCGCAGATCCTTCGCCACATCGATGCCGACGCCCCGATCCGTATGCTCATCGCCGAGTGCGAGCAGCCTACGACGGTGCTCGCCGCGCTTTATTTTGCGCGGCTTTTCGGGATCGAGGATTCCGTCGACGTGTCGCCGCTGTTCGAGACCGAAAGTGCGCTCGAGCACGGCGGGCGGTTTCTCGATTCACTGCTGTGCGAGCCAGCCTACCAGGCCTATGCGAGGCAGCGCGGACGTGTCGCGATCCAGACGGGTTTCTCCGACGCCGGGCGCTTCGTTGGCCAGATTCCTGCCGCTCTGGCGATCGAACGGCTGCAAGGGCGGCTGGCGCAGGCGATGGACATCAACGGGCTCAACGACGTCGCCGCGCTGATCTTCGACACCCACGGCGAGAGCATGGGCCGCGGCGCGCATCCCGCGAGCTTCGCCGATCGCCTGTCATGGCCGCTGGGCGAATGGGCGCGGCGCAAGTTCGAGCGCGCCGGAGTGACGCTCGAGCCCGAAGTCAGCTTCCAGGGCGGTGACGGTTATCTGTTCTTCCGCTCGCCCGAACTCGCGCTGGCCACGCTGGTGCGGATCGCCGAAGCCGAATGCGCGCCGCTGCCGCAAGAGCGCGACCCGTTCTACGTCCGCACCGACCTCAGCCTCGATTTCTACCGCAGCATCCGCGGGTTCCAGCGCGAGCAGCTCGAATCGCAGACTTATGTCCGCGCGGTAACCGCGTTCGGGCTGGGACTGCTCAAGACCACCGGCAGCCGGGTCGCGCGCCGGGCGGGGGCACAGGGACCGGGCAGCCTGCGCCAGATTCGCGCGATCCCGCATAACGCGATCCTCCAGCAGCTCGGCTATCCTGTCAACGTGATCGGCGGCGCCGGAACCGCGGCGGGCGAGGAGGCCGAGGCGCTGGCCGACCTGCTCGGCTCCAGCGCGCGTGGACGCCAGCTGGTCCGCCTGCTGCGCGCCGCCAACGGCCTCGCCAGCATCAAGACCGTGGCCGCATTCGGCGAATTGTTCAATTCCGCCTACTGGGCCAGCCGACCCTATCGCGGCACCGAGACCGGGCTCGAGAAGGGCTGCGTCGCGCTCGCCGAATACCTGACCAAGGACGACCGCGCCGGCGTGTTCCGCCGCTTCGCCTCGCGGCTGCGGGTGGACTGGATGAAGCTCCACCGCCTGCTCGCGTTGCTCCCGCGCGAGGAGGATACGGCCGAGCGCGAGGCGACGCGGCGCTCGATCGGCTTGCTCCAGGCGCTGCGCCTTGCGTTGCTCCAGCACATGTTCCTGCGCGTGGTCCAGGTCCCGGCGTTCGCACGATCCAACGACGTCAGCCGCGACGACGTGCTGGAAATGGTGCTGTCGCTGAGGATCGACGAGGCGCTGGGGCAACTGCGCCGCGCCTACCCGGTGTCGCAGCCCCGGCTCGAAGATTTCGCTTTGGACGAGCCGACCGAGTATCCCGATCTGGCGGGCGAGGGCTACGCCGCGGTTCGCGCGCAGTTCATCGACCCGATCGAGCGTGCCCACGCGCTCAACCTGCGCATCGCCACTGCCATCGCCAATCATTTCGGCGCGCACGGATGATTGGTTGATCTGTCGCAGGATTCGCGATAAATCCCGTTACATCTGAAACCATCATTCGTGAGATACTCATGGCCGACCTGTTTCCCAATCCGCTGGGTCTCGACGGGTTCGAATTCGTAGAGTTCTGCGCCCCGGAGAAGGGCCTGCTCGAAAACGTGTTTACGCGGATGGGTTTTGCCGAGATCGCGCGGCACCGCTCGAAGGACGTTCAACTGTGGCGCCAGGGTGGGATCAACCTGATCGCCAACTACGAGCCGCGCAGCCCCGCAGCCTATTTCGCCGCCGAGCATGGTCCTTCGGCGTGCGGAATGGGCTGGCGGGTGCGCGATGCGGCGCGCGCCTATGGCGAGGCGATCGAGCGCGGAGCCGAGCCGGTCGAAGTCCGCACCGGGCCGATGGAGCTGCGCTTGCCCGCAATCCGCGGAATTGGCGGCTCGATCATCTACCTGACCGACCGCTACGAGGGCAATGCGTCGGGCGATGACCTGTCGATCTACGACATCGACTTTCTCTACCCGTCCGGCGTCGATCGCCACCCGGTGGGTGCCGGGATGAAGGTGATCGATCACCTTACCCACAACGTCTACGGCGGCCGGATGGCGCACTGGGCGTCGTTCTACGAACGGATCGCGGGGTTTCGCGAGATCCGCTATTTCGACATCAAGGGCGAGTACACCGGTCTGACCAGCAAGGCGATGACCGCGCCCGATGGCAAAATCCGCATCCCGCTCAACGAGGAGGGCGCGGGCGGTGGCGGGCAGATCGAGGAATACCTGCGCGCCTATAATGGCGAGGGAATCCAGCACATCGCGTTCGCCTGCGACGATCTTCCCACGGCGTGGGACAAGCTGGCGGCCACCGGCACTCCGTTTGCCCCGCCGCCGCCGGATACATATTACGAGATGCTCGACGAGCGCCTTCCCGGTCATGGCGAACCCGCCGAGGAACTCAAGAGGCGTGGCATTCTGCTCGACGGATCGACCGAAAACGGCGATCCGCGGCTTCTGCTGCAGATCTTCTCGCAGACCCAGATCGGCCCGGTGTTCTTCGAATTCATCCAGCGCAAGAAGGACGAGGGCTTCGGTGAGGGCAACTTCACCGCGCTGTTCAAGTCGATCGAGGCCGACCAGATCCGCCGCGGAGCGTTGCAGGTGGAGGGGGCTGGGCGATGACGGCGCACCCCGTGACTCTCGGCGGAATCCACCACGCGGCCTATCGCTGCAAGGACGCCAAGCAGACCGTCGAGTGGTACCGCCGCGTGCTCGGCATGGACTACACTACCGCGTTTGCCGAGGACCACGTGCCCTCGACGGGCGAGTACGATCCGTACATGCACGTCTTCCTCGAGGCGGGTAACGGCAACATCGTCGCGTTCTTCGAACTGCCCAACCAGCCCGAAATGGGCCGCGACGAGCGTACTCCCGCCTGGGTTCAGCACCTCGCGTTCCGTGTGCCCGATGTCGAGGCACTGCTTGCCGCCAAGGCGCACATCGAGCGTGAGGGCGTAGAGGTGCTCGGCCCGACGCATCACGGGATCTTCAAGTCGATCTACTTCTTCGATCCCAACGGCCATCGCATCGAGCTCGCCGCCGATATCGGCACGCCCGAACAGTACGCCGAGCTCAGGCGTGTTGCCCAGCCGATGCTCGACGAATGGAGCCAGACCAAAAAAGCCCCGCGCCACGCCGACTGGCTCCACGCCGCGGCAAACGAGTAGCGCCTAGCACAGGAACTCCGCGATCTGCTCCGCCGGTTCGCGCCACTTCAACCCCTTTGCCGCCAGCCAGGCGTCATCGTAATAGGTCGCGGCATAGCGCTCGCCCCCGTCGCACAGCAGGGTGACGATCGATCCGGTCTGTCTCGCCGCGGCCATTTCCCCGGCCAGCTTGGCGCACGCCCACAAGCTGGTCCCGGTCGATCCGCCGACGCGCCGCCCCAGCCGGTCGGCCAGTGCGCGCATCGCGCCGATGCTCTGAGCGTCGGTCACCGCTTCCATCCGGTCGATCACCCCGGGCATGAAGCTGGGCTCGACCCGCGCCCGCCCGATCCCTTCGACGCACGACGCGCAGCCCGCGGGAAGCGTGGTCACCGCGCGGTCGGCGTAATGGCGATGGAACACCGAATCGACCGGGTCGGCGACGCACAACCGCCCTGGCAGCCGACGATAGCGCAGATAGCGGCCGATCGTCGCCGAGGTCCCGCCGGTGCCCGCACCGACCACGATCCAAGCCGGGATCGGGTGTTCTTCCGCTTCCATCTGGGTGAAGATGCTCTCGGCGATGTTGTTGTTGCCGCGCCAGTCCGTCGCCCGCTCGGCAAAGGTGAACTGATCGATGAAGTGCCCGCCGCACTCCGCCGCCAGTCGCGCCGAGACCGCGGTCACCTGGCGCGGATCGTCGACTACATGGATCTCGCCGCCATGAAAGCGGATCGCGTCGAGCTTGGGCTGCGCGGTCGAGGCAGGGACCACCGCGATGAAGCGCAAGCCCAGCATCCGCGCGAAATAGGCTTCGGACACCGCGGTAGAGCCCGAAGAAGCTTCGATCACGGTGGTTTCCGGCCCGATCCAGGCGTTGCACAGCGCGTAAAGGAACAGCGAGCGGGCAAGGCGGTGCTTGAGACTGCCTGTGGGGTGCGAGCTTTCGTCCTTGAGGTAGAGCGTGATCCCCGACAGTCGCGGCAGATCGACGCGGATCAGGTGCGTGTCGGACGAGCGCTGGTAATCCGCCTCGATCCGCCGCACCGCCTCATCGAGCCATTCCCTGTCGCTGCCCATATTTCCCCCTCTTCGCGCAATCATGCACGCGCGGGCGGGTTTGCGAAAGGGATGGCGGGCGCAGTGGTGCCCGGGGACGGAGTCGAACCGCCGACACCGTGATTTTCAGTCACGTGCTCTACCAACTGAGCTACCCGGGCGTCGCTGCGGCGGCGGCCTGAAAGGACCGGCGAGCGGTTGGAGCGACGCCTATGGCGACGCGGCGCGAGGCTGTCCAGCCCCTTTTCAGGCTTCCTCGTCGCGATCGGGATCGGCTGGCGGGCCCGGTACGGCATAGCCATCCTCGAGCCAGCGGACGAGATCGCGGTCGCGGCAGCGGGTCGAGCAGAACGGGGTGTGCTCCTCGCTGCGCGGCTTGCCGCAGACGGGACATTTGCGGATCGGGCGGTTCATGTCGGCACCGCCTGCGCGAACGCGGCTTCGGGTGCAAGCGTCGCATCTTCGCGCCATTCGATCCGGCGGCCGGTGCGACGGGCCAGGTCTCGCTCCCATTCTGTGCGGATCGCGCGGCGCACCGCGGGCGGCGCGGTGAGCAGCAGCGTACCAGGCTCGGCCACCCGCTCGGCCTGCCGCAGCAGGATCCGCGCTTGCGCTTCGGCGCGACAGGCATAGCGCGTGACCAGCGAAGGCCGTTCGAGCCGCGAGACCAGCTGGACGAAGCCAAACCCGTTCATCGCTGTGCGCTCGCCGCGCCACTCGATGAGCGCTTCACCCAGCGCCGCATCGACCGCCTGGCGCTCGCGCTTTTCGGCGAGGCTGGGGAAGTCGATCCCCACTGAACCGCCCAGGTCGAGGCGGCGCAGTGCCGCTGCGATCGCGGGGACGGCGGAGAGCGCGAGCGAAGCCGGCGAGCCATAGCCATCGACGTCGATCAGGGCCATCGCCGGGGTTGGGCTGATCGCCAGGCTCCCCCCGGCAAAATCGACCTCGCCCGTTTGCGCCTGCTCGACCAGTTTGTCCCAGCCGTGGTCGGCAAAGTCCGGACCGGCGATGCGCACCTCACGGACCGGCACGCCGGACTGGCGCAGTTCATCGAGCAATGGCGGTGCCGGGGCCAGTGCATCATCGGGGGCAGGGCGGGCCTGCGCCCGCTTGTTTCTACCGCGTTCGGCCAGCGCCGGGCGGACGATCCGCAGGCGCAACGTGTCGCCTTCGTTGGCCTCGCGCGCGAGGCCGTCAATCAACACCTCGGTGCCATCGCTCAGTCGTGCCAGGCCGCGCCGCGCACCGGCAAGCTTGGTCACCAGCTGCGCATTGGCGACCAGCCCGGCGCGCACCGTTTCGCCCCATTCGACCCGCGCTGCGAGAATCGACCCGCGCTCGACCATGATCGCGCGTTCCTCGGAGATCCCGGCCTCGTAAAGCCATTCAGCCATGGACGAGTCCGGCGGCGATCAACAGCTTGCGGGTTTCGTAGAGCGGGAGGCCCATAACGCCCGAATGGCTTCCGGCCAGCCACAGGCAAAAGGCTTCGGCTGCCCCCTGGATCGCGTAGCCGCCCGCCTTGCCGCGCCATTCGCCCCTGGCGATGTAAGCATCGGTCTCAGCCGCGGAGAGGCGCTTGAAGCGCAAGGCGGTCTCGCTCAGCGCCTCGCGAATCGTCCCGTCAGGAGAGACCAGCGCAACCGCCGAGAACACCCGGTGACGGCGGCCCGAGAGTAGCGAGAGACATTCGCGCGCGGTCGTCTCGTCCTCGGCCTTGGGAAGAATGCGCCGACCCACGCCGACCACGGTATCCCCGGCGAGCACGTAGGCGCCGGGCGCCTGTGCCGCAGCCGCACGCGCTTTTTCCGCCGCCAGCCGCACTGCGTGGGCGCGCGGGAGCTCGTCCATAGTCGGGGTTTCGTCAAGGTCGCAGGAAACGATCCGCGCTGGCTCGATCCCAAGCCGCGCCAGCAACTCGCGCCTCCGCGGGCTGGCCGAAGCGAGAACGAGTTCAATGCCGGGTGCGCTCACGCGCACACCTCAGTTCATACCGGGGCCGCCGCGGCCGGGCATGAAGCGATAGGTGATCCGTCCCTTGGTCAGGTCATACGGAGTCAGCTCGACCAGTACTTCGTCGCCGACCAGCACGCGAATGCGGTTCTTGCGCATCTTGCCCGCGGTGTGGCCGAGGATCTCGTGATCGTTCTCGAGGCGGACGCGAAACATGGCATTGGGCAGCAGTTCGACGACCGTGCCCCGCATCTCGAGAAGTTCTTCTTTCGCCATAGGCGGTTGGATCGATCCCTGGTGGGCCCGGAAGTGGGCCGCGGGCGCCATAGCGGCAAGCCCCCCAAAAGGGAAGCCCGGTGGCGCGCGCGACAAATTGATACGGTTTGCGGCTTGTCCCCGGAATGCCGCCCCGCCAGCTACGGACCTGGCGGGGAACGACCAAGGCCGCAAATTCTGGACCGCAAGCTAAGAAAGGGCCACATTGATGACCCCCGCAACGGCTACGTCGCTGGCCGCGTTGGCCCTGTCCCTGTCGTCGGGGGCAGCGTTTGCGCAAGGGGCCGCTGCTACCGCTCAGGCACTCTTAACGCAGCCGGACGTCACTCCGTCCGATGATTCCGAGGCCGCTTCGCGCAATGAGATCGTCGTGCTCGGCACACGCACCGCGGGCCAGGTCGAAACAGACAAGCCGCCGGTTCAGGAACTCGACGAAGAAGACGTCGCCTCCTACGGTGCAGGCAGCCTCGACGAACTGCTCGGTTTCCTCGCACCCCAGACGGGATCGGGGCGAGGCCGCGGGGCCGGGCGCCCGGTGATCCTGCTCAATGGCCAGCGCATCGCGAGTTTCCGCGAATTGCGCGACTTTCCCCCCGAAGCGATCAAGAAGGTCGAAATCCTTCCCGAGGAAGTCGCGCTCGAATTCGGCTATCCGCCCAACCAGCGGGTGGTGAACTTCATTCTCAAGGACAACTACGCGGCCACCACAATCGAGGTCGAAGGCGGGGTGCCGGGCAGCGGGGGCTACGCCACCAACGAACAGGCGGTGTCGTTGCTCAAAATTGCGGGCAAATCGCGGCTGAATGCGACGCTTCGTTTCGAAGACGCCAGCGCGCTGAGCGAGGGCGAACGCGGGATCGTCCAGCCCACTGTGACCGGCGCGACGGTGGCGGGTGCCCCGATCCCGGCGCGCTTCCGCACACTCTTGCCGGATACCAAGTCGGTCGAAGCCAATGCGACATGGGCGCGGCCAGTGGGCAAGGGTTCGCTCAGCCTCAACGGCAACCTTCAGAAGGACTACACCCGCTCGCAGTTCGGGCTTAATTCGGTGACGTTGAGCGATGCCGGCGGCGCGACCACGCGCAACTTCCTCTATCCCGATGCGCTGACCCGGCACGGCGAGACCGGCACGATCTCGGTCGGCGCGGGGTACAACCGCCCGCTGGGAACTTGGCGGCTGTCCGCCACTGCCGACTATAGCCACGTCGACAACACCACCCGCACCGACAACCGCGCCGACGCGCGCGCGCTTCAGGCGCTGGTCGATGCCGGGCAGCTGGGCGTTGCGGGCGCCTTGCCCACTGGCGCGATCCTGCTTAGCCCGGATACCGTCGCCAACAGCAAGACCGATACCGCGACCAGCCTGCTGACGCTCGTCGGCCGGCCGTTCAGGCTTCCTGCGGGCGAGGCCTCGCTGACGGTCAAGACGGGCTTCGATTACACCGCGCTGGAAAGCCGCAGCACGCGGACGGCGGGCGTGACCAACCTCGAGCGCAGCAACCTTTCGGCCGGGGTCAACCTCGACCTGCCGCTGACCAGCCGCCGCACCGAAGTGCTCGACGCGATCGGCGATCTGTCGCTCAATCTCAACGCCGGGGTCGATAGGCTTTCGGACTTCGGCACACTGACCGATTGGGGCGCGGGGCTGTCGTGGTCGCCGACGGATACACTCTCGCTTCAGGCCACTTATATCGTCAGGAACGCGGCGCCTGGCCTTTCCGAACTGGGCGCGCCCGTGATCGTTACCCCGAACGTGCCCGTCTTCGACTTTGCACGCGGCGAGACGGTGCTGACCAGCGTCACCGCCGGCGGCAACCCCAACCTCGTCAAGGAGCGCCAGCGCGACTGGAAGATCGGGCTGACCTGGCAACTGCCGTTCCTCGAACGCTCGAACTTCATCGCCGAGTATTTCCGCAACAATTCGCGCAACACCACAAACGGCTTTCCGCTACTCACCCCGGCGATCGAGGCGGCGTTCCCCGACCGCGTGGTGCGCGACGCGGCGGGGCGGCTGGTCTCGATTGACCGCCGCCCGGTGACATTCGCCGAAGAGACCGGCGAGCGGCTGCGCTACGGTTTCAACCTGTCGGGGGCGTTCGGCAAACTTGATCCCAACGCCGGGCGAGGCGGGCCGATGGCGATGATGCGCGGCGCAGGCGGTGGCGGGCCTCCCCAGGGTGCCGGCGCAGGGCGCGGCGGCGGGGAGCGGCCCCAGGGTGTCGGCGGCGGACGTGGCGGCGGTGGCGGCGGACGCTTCGGCGGGCCGGGCGGTGGCGGCGACGGACGCGGGCGCTGGAACCTTTCGCTCTATCATACGGTCCGCCTTGACCAAGCGGTGCGGATAGGGACCAGTGGCCCGGTGCTCGATCTGCTGGATGGCGACGCGACGGGCGGCAACCCGGTCGCGCGGCACGGGGCGGAACTGGAAGGCGGGGGGTTCTACCGCGGGTTCGGGCTGCGCGCCTCGGGCAGCTATACCGGCGGCGCGCGGATCGATGGCGATACGCTGACCGGTGGCAGCCGGTTAGCCTTCGCGCCGATCGCCACGTTCAACTTGCGGATGTTCGCCGACCTCGGGCGGATGCCTTCGCTGGTCAAGTCCGCGCCATTCCTCAAGAACAGCCGCATGTCGTTTCGCGTCGATAACGTGTTCGACGCGCAGCAGCGGGTGACCGACGCCAACGGCGTGGTGCCGCTAAGCTACCAGCCGGGCTTCCTCGATCCCAAGGGCAGGTTCTTCGAGCTGGAGATTAGAAAGCAGTTCTAGCCGCACTCAATGGACCACCGGTTTGCCCGGGAACGCCCACGCCGCGCAGCCCTTGGCCTCGAACGGCGCCCATTCGCCCTCGGGCTGGGCGAGGCGGTTGGCGATCAGCCACATCACGCTGGGGTTGACCCCCAAGCCGATGTGACTGGCGAGGACTTCGACATTCTCGCGCTCCGGCCCCTCGGGCTGGATCGAACCGCGCCAGTGAACCACGCCGTCGCTCTTGGTGAAGACCGAGGTCGAGGGCACCGGTGGCGGTGCCTCAAGATCGGTGAATCGGCCGCGGCGCTGCACTTCGGGTACCGGCCCGTTGAGCGCTTCGAAAATCCGCCCGACCTTGGAAATCCCGCGGTCGCCGGTCAAGGGGCTGCCCAGCGAGATGACCTGACGCACTGCCTCGGGATGGAGCTTGGCCAGTTCACGCGCGAGCAGTCCGCCAAGGCTCCAGCCGACGATCGAGACCTTGCGACCGGTGCGCTGGTGCAGCGCATTCAGGCATTCGCCCATCGCATTGACCCGGGCGTTGGTGATCTGGACGTTGCGTCCCAGTTCCCAGCCGACCGCGTCGTAGCCGAGATCGACCAGCAGGTTGCGCAAGGGAATGGTCGAGGCATCGGAGGCGAGGAAGCCGGGCAGGACCAGCACCGGGTGCCCGTCGCCGCGCGGCAGGAACGCCATCGCCGGGCGCAGCGCGATGAAGCTGGCGAACTCGAAAAGCGCGCGCGGCGCCTCGGTAAGGGCGAGAAAGTCGGAGGGCGGGCGGTGCCCGGTCGCAACGGTGGTCATGCGGTTTTCTTGCTTCCCGGTTTATTCGTTTTGACTGGTTTGGTCGTTGGCGAACGCTTCGCTGCCGGTTTTGTGCCTCGTGGCGCGGCCTTTGCGGCAGGCTTGGGCGCCGCCTTCTTGACAGCAGGCGCGGGTTTCGCCGACGCGGGCGGCATCGCTTTGGCCGCATCGCGCAGTTCCTCGAAGCTTTCGACAATGCAACCGATGTAGAATTCGGGGTCGGGCATCAGGTCGCGATCGGCGGTAAAGCTGATCGTCGCTTCCTTGACATAGCTCTGGACGACGTGGGCCAGCCCCATCCCGTCGGTCAGGCAGATCAGCCCCATCATGCTGTCCAGCCGCGCGCCCGCCGAATGGAGGTGAACCGGCGGACCGGGGACGTTGGTCACCACCGTGTTGAACGGCGGAGTCATCCGGTTGGCCAGGCCGAGGCGGGTGAACAACTGAGCGCCCAGCGCCATGAACAGCGCCGGACTGACCTTGCTCATCTCGGTCATGTTGCGCGCGCCGATCGCCTCGGTCATCGCTTTGGAGTTCTTGGTCTTGTCGTGGACATAGGCCAGCCGCTCGGCCGGATCGGCGATCTGGGTGCCAAGCTGGACGATCATTGCCGCGACCTGGTTGCCCATGTCGCCCTTTTCCTGGCCCGATCGCACCGAGATCGGCGCCATCGCAGTGAGCGACTTGTCGGGCAGGTCGTGCTTGCTCAGCAGGTATCGGCGCAGCCCCCCGCCGATGATCGCCAGGAACACGTCGTTGAGTTTGCATCCTGACGCCAGCGCGCGGATCGCCTTGATCTCGGCCAGCGGAAAGCTGCGGCCTTCGACCACCCGGTGCGCCGAGATCGCGGTGTTGAACCGGGTCTTGGGCGCGATCATCTCGCCGCCGACCTCGATATCCTTGCCCAGCACGCCCTGGACGAAGCGGTAAAGCCCGGGGGTGCTGCGCGCCGCGACGTTGAGCTGCTGGAACGGGTTCTTGACCGCGTTGAGCCAGGCTCGTGCGAGCAATTCGCCGGGACCGGGGACTTTCTCGGGCTTCCACTCGTCGGGCCGGTTGGGCGGGGCGGTGTGGGGTTCGAGCGTGTGGAGCGCCTCCATCAGATCGATACCGCTCATCCCGTCGATTGCGGCGTGGTGAACCTTGGTGACCATCGCGAAGCTGCCCGGTGCGACCCCGGGGATATTGCCCAGCCCCTCGATCACCGTGAATTCCCACGGCGGACGGCTGAGATCGAGCGGACGGGAGAATATCCGCGCCGCCTGGATGCACAGCTGGCGCCAGTCGCCCGGCTGGGGCAGCGCGACATGGCGGACGTGGTATTCGAGATCGAAATCCTCGTCCTCGACCCAGTAGGGATAGTCGAGATCGAACGGCACCCGCACCATCCGTTGGCGCACCGTCTTCGAGAGCGGCAGGCGGGTTTCGTAGAAGGCGAGGATGTCCTTGAAGCGGACGAACCCGCCGGGCGCAGTCTCGGGATTATAGATCAGCAGCGATCCGATGTGCATCGGCGACGTGCGCGTCTCCAGCGCGACGAACGAGTGATCCATTCCCTGGAGCTGGCGCAAAGGCAATCTCTCCTTCGTGGAGCCAGCCCGTCATTCGGCAGGTCCCCGGCACGAAGCGTAGCGATTCGCTCGCTTGCGTCAATCGTGCCGGTCACGGCGCGCGCTCTGCCTGACTCGAAACCGTCATCATGCAGCATTGGGGTCACAACAATAGCCCAAAGGCGGTGAAACCTGCTGGAGGATCAGTCTTGAAGCCAGATAGGGTCGGGACCCCGGAAAGAGGCGAGCTTTACAGTCAGCCATTCAAATCTTTGTCAAAGATTGAGAAGCGGATCGGTCCGTCGGGTGCGCCGCGGCTTTCGTTCCGGACGATCTGGATTTCGGACGTCCATCTGGGAACCCGCGGCTGCAACTGCCGCCTTTTGATCGACTTCCTCGACCATTGCGACAGCGACACGTTGTACCTAGTCGGCGACATCATCGACGGGTGGCGGATGAAGAAGCGCTTCTTCTGGCCTGAACGCCACAACGCCATTGTCCGCCGGGTGATGAAGAAGGCCAAAGGCCGGACGCGGGTGGTGTACATCCCCGGAAATCACGACGAGATGTTCCGCCAGTTCTCTGGAATGAACTTCGGGGGCGTAGAAATCCGGCGTTCGGCTATCCACGAAACAGTCGATGGACGCCGCCTGCTGGTCATCCACGGCGACGAGTTCGACGCGGTGGTGATGGGTCAGCGCTGGCTCGCCTTCCTCGGCGATGCGGCCTACAATTTTTTGCTCAAGCTCAACGTGGCGATCAACGCTGTGCGGCGGCGCTTCGGCCTGCCGTACTGGTCGCTCTCCGCCCACGCCAAGCACAAGGTCAAGGACGCAGTCGCGTTCATCTCGCGGTTCGAGGAGACCGTGGCCCACGCCGCCGAAAAGCGACGGGTCGACGGGGTTGTTTGCGGCCACATCCACACCGCCGAGGAACGCCGCTTCGGGGACATCGCCTATTACAACGACGGCGACTGGGTGGAGAGTTGCACCGCTCTGGTCGAGCATCACGACGGGCGGATGGAAATCCTCCGGTGGGCCGAAGAAGTGGCGAGGCGGGCAGCGCCCGCGATTACGGAACCCGATCTGGAGGAGGCCGCCTGATGCGTATCGCGATCGTTACCGACGCCTGGGTGCCCCAAGTCAACGGCGTAGTCCGCACACTCAAGACCACCAGTCGCGAGTTGACCGCGATGGGTCACCAGGTGGACTTCGTCACTCCGGACGATTTCGGCTCGGTCCCGTGCCCCACTTATCCCGAGATTCGTCTGGCGCTGGCGCATCGCCACCAGGTGGGTGAGCGGATCAAGGCGTTTGCGCCGGATTCGGTGCATATCGCAACCGAAGGCCCGCTGGGGATTGCCGCGCGCAACTGGGCAGTCGAGCGCGGGCTGTCGTTCACAACCGCCTACCACACTCAGTTTCCCGCCTATCTCGCCAGGCGGACCCGGTTGCCCGAGGGGCTGTTCTGGCGTTTCATCCGCTGGTTTCACAGCGCCGCCGCGACCACGCTGGTTGCCACCCCGAGCTTGCAGGCCGAACTCGCGGCGAAGGGGATCGCCCGCACCCGCCTATGGAGCCGGGGGGTCGATCTCGGCCTGTTCCGTCCCGATGGGCGGTCGCTTCCGGCGCTCGATTTACTGGCTTGCCCGATCTCGCTCTATGTGGGGCGGGTCGCGTTGGAAAAAAGCGTCGAGAACTTTCTGTCTGCCGACATTCCGGGAACCAAGGTCGTGGTCGGCGACGGACCCCAGCGGGCCGATCTCGAACGACGCTATCCCGAGGCGGTGTTTTTCGGCGTTCTCAAGGGCGAGGCGCTGGCTGCGGCCTATCGCACCGCCGACGTTTTCGTTTTTCCCAGCAGGACCGACACTTTCGGACTGGTGATGATCGAAGCCCTGGCCTGCGGCACTCCGATCGCGGCTTATCCTGTCGGTGGCCCGTGCGACATCGTGACCGAAACGACCGGGGCACTATCGAACGATCTCGCGGCGGCGGTCAGCGCCGCACTCGGGCGCGACCGCGCGGATTGTGCCGCGCGCGCGCGAAACTTCGGGTGGGACGCCGCGACCCGGCAGTTTCTGTCCGCGCTGGTCCCGATTGGCGAGCGGCGTCCCGCCTGGCACCTGCCGGGAATGCTACCGCGCGCGGCCTGACGGGATCTGCCGTGCTCGGCGGGCCGCAGTCAGACCACAGGTAGGCCGTACCGGCCGTAATATTCCACGATATGGGACTGATAGGATTCGTGGCTGGGACCGCCAAGCTTGACAAGCTCTTCGGAATCGTAGTGCGGCGCGCCTGCCAGCGCTTCCTTGTCTAGCGGGACCACATAGCCGCCGCGTTCCGGATCGTAATCGAGCAGGGCCCATGGGAGTGGATGGAATTTCTTGCCGATCCCGAGGAATCCGCCGAACGACATGATCGCGTAATTTACTGTCCCGTCGTACCGATCGACCGAGAGGTCATCGATATGCCCCATTCTGTCACCTGCCGGATTGAAGACAGGCGTACCCTCGACCCGGCTGGCCAGGATAAACTTGTGATCGTGTGTGTCGGCTGCTTGTTCCATCAGTTCTTCGGTCATGGCACGTGCTCCTGCCGAGCCTGCGCTCGACCTGATCGCGCAGGCGTGCTGTAGCGTTGAACGATTGCCAATCGATGGAGTTCCCCCACTGCGACATTCGCCCTATCTGTCGCAAGCAATGTCCCAGCCGCCCAAAGCAGACCGCCCAGATCTTCCGACTTCTTCCGCACGCTTCAACGAGGAGCGGGCAACCTACACCGTGCAGGGCGAAGGAACGCCCGATCTCGACGCCGGCATCGCCGCGATCCGCGAGGTCGTGCAAACGCTCAGGCCCAAACCCGGGGTCTACCGGATGAACGATGCGCGCGGCGACGTGCTCTACGTGGGCAAGGCGCGAGTGCTCAAGAACCGGGTGGCGAACTACCTTCAGGTCGATCGGCTCTCCAACCGGCTGCGGCGGATGGTCAGCCAGACCCGGTCCCTGACGATCGTCACCACCAATTCCGAGGCCGAGGCGCTGTTGCTCGAGGCGCAACTGATCAAGCGCTATCGCCCGCCCTACAACGTGCTGCTGCGCGACGACAAAAGCTTCCCGTTCATCCTGTTGCGTTCCGATCACGCGTTTCCGCGGATCAGCAAACACCGCGGGGCGCGGCGGGCGAAGGGCAACTACTATGGACCGTTTGCCAGCGCGGGCAGTGTCAACACCACGATCAACGCGCTGCAGAAGCTGTTCCTGCTGCGATCGTGCAACGATGGCTTCTTCGCGCGCCGCGACCGACCGTGCCTGCTCTACCAGATCAAGCGCTGCTCGGCGCCGTGTGTCGGGCGGATCGACGAAGCAGGCTATGCCGAACTGGTGGGCGAGGCGAAGGACTTTCTCGGCGGCAAATCGGGCGCGGTGCAGAAGAAGATCGAGGCGCAAATGGCCGAGGCTGCCGCCGCGCTCGACTATGAGCGCGCGGCGGTGTTGCGCGACCGCCTGCGCGCGGCGACTTTCATTCAGGGCAGCCAGGCGATCAATGCCGAGGGCGTGGGCAATGCCGACATCTTCGCCATGGCCGGTAGCGGCGGGCACATCGGGATCCAGGCGTTTTTTATCCGCGGCGGGCAGAACTGGGGCCACCGCGCGTTCTTTCCCGCGCATACCGAAGGACTCAGCGAGGAGGATGTGCTGACCAGCTTCCTCGCCCAGTTCTATGAGGAAGTGCCGCCGCCGCGCTGCATCCTGGTCGATCGCGCGCTGCCGGAGGCCGAGTTGCTGGGGGAGGCGCTGGGCGGCGCTGCAGGGGGCAAGGTGGAAATCTCGGTTCCGCAACGCGGCGACCGGCGGCGGCTTATGGAACAGGCCCGGCGCAACGCGGTCGAGGCGCTCGAGCGGCGTCAGGCGGAGAGCGGGACCAAGGCCCGGATCAACCGCGAGCTGGCCGAATTCCTCGAGCTGGCCGAACCGCCGCGGCGGATCGAAGTGTACGACAACAGCCACATCCAGGGCAGCCAAGCGCTCGGCGCGATGATCGTCGCCGGGCCCGAGGGCTTCCTCAAGGGCCAGTACCGCAAGTGGAACATCAAGACCGCGCAGTCGAACGACGACGTCGGGATGATGCGTGAGGTGCTGGGGCGCAGGTTTGCTCGCGCGCAAGAAGAAGATGCGGACCGCGATGGCGGAATGTGGCCCGATCTGGTGTTGCTCGATGGCGGCAAGGGGCAGATGTCGGCGGCGCGGGATGCGCTCGAGGAGCTTGGGATCGAGGACGTCCCGCTGATCGCGATCGCCAAGGGCCCGCACCACGGGCGCGAGGGGCGCGAGGTGTTCCACTTCCCCGACGGGCGCGAGAAGATGCTTCCGGTCAACTCGCCGCTGCTGTTCCACCTCCAGCGGCTGCGTGACGAGGTCCACCGCTTCGCCATCGGCGCGCACCGCGAAAAGCGCAGCCGCGCGATCGTCGCCAGTCCGCTCGACGAGATCCCGGGCATTGGTCCTGCACGAAAGCGAGCGCTGCTGCTGCACTTCGGCACGGCAGGCCGGGTGCGCGCCGCCGCGCTCGACGATCTCCAGCGCGCGCCCGGCGTCAGCGCGGCGGTTGCGCAGGCGGTATACGACTTTTACCATCCAAGCGGGTAATCGGTTCAGGCGAGTGCGAACAGATCCTCGACCGGAGTCTCGAAAAAGCGCCCGAGCTTGAGTGCGAGCGACAGGCTCGGCTCGAACCGCCCGGTCTCGATCGAATTGACCGTCTGCCGCGACACGCCGACCGCAGCAGCAAGTTCCGCCTGTGTCAACTTCCGCTCGGCGCGCAATAGCGGGAGATTGGTCAGGACGCCCATCGGTGCACCGCGGCGTACCAGAACAGAGACGGCGCAATCAGGCAAATGAAGAACACGATCAGCGGTGGTGGTGGGCCGAGTACCCCCGCCGCAGCCAGAAAGGTCCAAGGAAGGAGCAAAGCAATGATCCAGCCTCCCGCCATGCCGATCGCCCAGTTTTGAATCCGATTGAACATCTCGTCCTGACGAACGCTGAATCGCCACCACAGCAAGGCCGAAATCGCTAACAGACCGACGCTAGCCCAAGCGACAATCGGATCGAGCGAAAGCGCGCCAGGACTATCCGGAGAATGACTGCCGGCCACCCGACGACCCGCCTCGTGGCTCAACTCGGAAATGAGAAAAGCCACAGGAATCGACGCAAGGCAGCCGGCCACGCAACTCGTCCCCGCCAACCATTTGTCCGTGCGGCCCAGCAAACTCCACCGGAACCACAAGCCACCATGCGTGATCTCAACCATTCCGACGCCTCCCGACTTCTCCGATGTCAAACATACGCGACTTTTGGAGTCAAGTATGTTTGTCACCGATGATTCGCCGTGTTGCGCGAATTTCCGACCAGCCCTAGATTCACCCAACGATTGGGAGGGACGATGGGACGGGGATTCGCCTTTGCGCTCGCATTGCTCGCCGCCCCGCTTCCGGCGGCCGCAAAGCCAGTCGCGGTGCGGCTGGTGTGGGACGGCAACGATTCGATCGGGGGCGTTCTGATCAACCGGGTGCGCGGGTTGATCGCCGCCTCTGGCGACAAGCGCGAAGTGGTCCAGGCGGAGCCGGGGCTGGCGGTCATCGTCCAGACGATCGACCCTGCCGTCGAGCTCGACCTTCGAACATCACGGCGATCCGAGTTCACGATCTATTCGCTGGTGATCAATGTCCGCGCCGCGAACGGCGCACCCGACGTATTTGGCAGCGCGGCGCTCGGCTATTGCGCATTCGTGGACCTCGCCGCCTGTTCGCGCGAGATCGTCGATGCGATCGACGAGGAGATCGGCAAGCGTGGTTTGCGCTAGCCGGGCCACGCGCTGGGCAGCGGCTCGGCAAAATATTCGAGCCAGGCCCCATGCGCATGCGCGACGCCCAGCTGCAGGCGCCGCTCCCCGCCCGGCCAGTAGCGCACGGTCAGTTCGTGGTAATGGACGGTGCGGTTGGCCTCGAGCGCGATCCACGCCAGCGGACGTTCGGGAGTGGCCCGCTCCCCGGCGGCCTCCATCGCCGCCGAAACGCGCGTCTGCTGCTCGACGGGGACGTATTGCCAGACGATCGAGTGCATGAGCACGCGCGTGGTGCCTGCGGCTTGCGGAGCGGCCAGCGCCTGTTCGACGAATTCGGCCGCGTTCATCCGGACGATGTCGGGCTTGCGCTCGCTGGCGGCGGCAATGGCCAAGTCCATCCGCGCGAAGCGGACGTGGTGTTCGGGCCAAATGTAGGCCTTGAGGCGGACAGCTTGCTCGGGATCGGTAAGATCGACCGGAGCCACGTCGCAGCCCTTGAGCGAGGCGAACTCGATGTGCCGGTCAGGCGGCGGCGGTCCCCGCCACTCGGGTTTGAACGTCAATGCGGCATCCGCCGGGCCGACCTCGACCCCGCCCAGATCGTAGCGATAGCGATCGATCATCAGGTTGATCCCTGCGCTCGACCCGATTTCGAGGCATTCGAAGCGTGGCCCCAGGCCGCGCTCGGCCAGCCACAGCATGGCGAGAATGAAGTTCGACGAACGCCCGGCCTCGTTGGTCTGTGGTGGTCCGTCGAGCCACGGTAGCAACTCGGCGTCGCGCCGGGCGACAACGTCGCCGAGTACCGCGGCGACGTCCGCCATCCCGCCGCGATAGATCGCGCTGAGCGCCGGTTCCTCGCCTTTCAGGTGTATCGCATGAAGGCCCCCGGCGACGCGCAGCGGCAAAGCGTCGGCGAGCGGTGCGCCGCTCCACCCGCGCACCCGGGCGAGCAATTCGCCCGGCGCATCGCTGGCCAGCAAGTCGCGAACCCCCTCGACTATCCGCGCGGTAATGAGCGCGTCGTTGGTCCTGCAATAGAGCGACTGGTTGTGAAATGCGTCGGCGACGGCGCTCCCGCCCGTCTGGTAAAGTGTCTGCTGCCGATAGTGCTCCTCGCTCATCACGAACCCCTCTCGGTTGCCCTTTGCCGCACCGCAACGTAAGGCGCCCGGACCATGACCGCCGCGCTGACTTTCGCCGTTCCCAAGGGCCGCATCCTCGACGAGGCGCTGCCCGTGATGGCACGCGCCGGGGTGGTGCCCGAAGCCGCTTTCCACGACAAGAAGAACCGCGCGCTGTCTTTCGCCTGCGAGGAGTCCGACAGTTTTGGGGGCGACATGCGGATCATCCGCGTTCGCGCGTTCGACGTTGCGACTTTCGTGGCCCATGGGGCGGCGCAAGCGGGGATCGTCGGCTCTGACGTGATCGACGAGTTCGCCTATTCCGATCTCTACGCCCCGGTCGATCTCGATATCGGCCATTGCCGCCTGTCGGTTGCCGAACCGCGCGACGGCGAGGGGCTGGCGAGCGCAAGCCATGCCCGCGTCGCGACCAAATACCCCAACCTCACCCGCCGCCATTTTGAAAAGCTGGGCATCCAGGCCGAGTGCGTGAAGCTCAACGGCGCGATGGAACTGGCGCCGTCGCTGGGCCTTGCCGGGCGGATCGTCGATCTGGTCTCGACCGGACGCACGCTGACCGACAATGGGCTGATAGAGTCGAGCGTGATCATGCCGGTCTCGGCGCGGTTGATCGTCAACCGCGCCGCGCTCAAGACCGATCCGCGGGTGGGCGCGCTGATCGACGCGTTCCGCGCGCTCGCCGCCACGCCCGTCTCAGCTCCCCGGGCCGCCTGATGCGTCGTCTCGATACGCGCGAACCGGGCTTCGCCGCCGCATTCGAGCGGCTGGTCCGCGACCGCCGCGAGAGTGACGGCGAGGTGGCGAGCGACGTCCGCGCGATCATCAACAACGTGCGGCTGCGCGGCGACGAGGCGGTGGCCGAATACACCGAGCGTTTTGACCGCCATGTTCTCGGCGACGACTGGCGGATCGCCGGGGCCGATTGCCGCGATGCGTTCGAGGCGCTCGACCCGGTCTTGCGCGCCGCGCTCGAACTCGCCGCTTCGCGCATTCGCAGTTATCATGAGGGCCAGCTCCCCGCGGACCGCGACGAAACCGATGCCGAGGGCGTCCGCCTCGGTGCGCGGTGGAGCGCGGTCGATGCCGCCGGGCTCTATGTGCCAGGCGGGCGTGCGGCATACCCGTCGTCGTTGCTGATGAATGCGATCCCCGCCAAAGTCGCCGGGGTCGAGCGGCTGGTGGTGGCGACGCCGACGCCGGGTGGCACGATCAACCCGCTGGTGCTCGCCGCGGCATATCTCGCCGGCGTCGACGAGGTGTGGCGGATCGGCGGGGCGCAGGCGATTGCCGCGCTCGCCCACGGCACCGCGCGGATCGCTCCCGTGGATGTGATCACCGGTCCCGGCAACGCCTGGGTCGCCGAGGCCAAGCGCCAGCTTTTCGGGGTGGTCGGGATCGACATGGTCGCCGGCCCGTCGGAAATCCTGGTCATAGCCGATGGCCTCAACGATCCCGAATGGATCGCCGCCGACCTGCTCAGCCAGGCCGAGCACGATCCCGCCGCGCAATCGATCCTGATTACCGACGACGCCGGGTTCGCCAATCAGGTCGCCGATCTCGTCGGGGTCGAGCTGGCGTTGTTGCCGACCGCGCGGGTCGCCAAGGAAAGCTGGGAAACGCACGGCACGATCATCGTCGTTGCCAGCCTTGACGAGGCGCCCGCGCTCGCAAACCACCTAGCCGCCGAGCACGTCGAACTGGCGGTGACCGATCCCGAGCCGTTGTTCGCCCAAATCCGTCACGCCGGCAGTGTGTTCCTCGGGCGCAACACTCCCGAAGCGATCGGCGACTATGTGGCCGGCCCCAACCACGTCCTCCCCACCGGACGCCGCGCGCGGTTCTCGTCGGGGCTGTCGGTGCTCGATTTCATGAAGCGGACCAGCTTCATCGCGATGGGCGATGGTGCGCTCGAAAAGATCGGTCCGGCGGCCATCGCACTGGCCGAGGCCGAGGGCCTGTCCGCGCACGCCCGCTCGATCGAAGTGAGGCTGGGAATATGAAGGCGACCTCGAAGGCCCGCTCGGCCGCGCGGCTTGCGGCGGTGCAGGCGCTGTACCAACTCGAGATGGAGCAGACCGCGATGGCGCGGCTGCTCGACGAGTTCCACCAGCACCGGTTGGGCGCGGAGATCGAGGACGAGCAATATCTCGACGCCGACACCGCCTTCTTCGACGATGTCGTGCGTGGCACCCACGCCCGTCGCGAGGAGATCGACGGCCTGATTGCGGCGCGGCTGGCCGAGGGCTGGTCGCTGGCCCGGATCGACAAGACGATGCTCCAGATCCTGCGCGCGGGGACCTATGAGCTTCTGTCGCGCGGCGATGTGCCGACCGCGACGGTGATAAGCGAATACCTCGACGTGGCCCACGCCTTCTTCGACCAGCGCGAGGCGAAATTCGTCAACGGCGTGCTCGATGCGGTGGCGAAGGGTGTGCGGCACTGAGATGACCGGCGAGGCGGCCTTCATCGCCGCCTTGCGGGAACTCACCAGCCATCCCGCTGCGCGCGGCCTCGCCGACGACTGCGCGGTCCTAGACATCGGGGGCGAAACCCTCGTTCTCACCCACGACATGATGGTCGAGGGTGTCCACTGGCTGCGCGGGCAGGACCCGGCCGATATCGCCTGGAAACTGGTGGCGGTGAACCTGTCCGATCTCGCGGCCAAAGGCGCGGAGCCGATCGGAGTATTGTTGGGCTACAGTCTTGGCGCTGACGACCTGCGATTCCTGGATGGGCTTCGCGACGCGCTGGAGGCGTTCGCGGTGCCGCTGCTGGGCGGCGACACTGTCGGCGGTGGGGCGGTGCAGGTGCATGGACTGACCGCACTGGGGCGCGCCACCTGCCTCCCGGTTCCTTCGCGCGCGGGGGCGAGGGCGGGGGACCGCGTATGGCTGACCGGCGCCGTGGGCGCTGCCATGCTCGGGTTCGACGCGGTTCGCCGTGGAGTCGACGATCCCGCAAACCGGCAAGCGTTCTGCCGCCCGGTGCCGTTGCTGGCCGAGGGAAGGGCGCTCGCCCCGCTGGTCAGCGCAATGATGGATGTGTCCGACGGCCTGCTGCTCGACGCATCCCGGCTCGCAACCGCAAGCGGGGTTACGCTGACACTCGAGCGCGGGGCGATCCCGCTGGCGCAAGGGGTCGAGCAAGCTGGCCGCGCGGACGAGGCGTTGCGCTGGGGCGACGATTACCAGTTGCTGTTCACCCTGCCGCCCGGAACGCAGCCGCCGGTCCCCGCCCGTGAGATTGGCGAAATACTGGGGCCCGGCACCGCGCCGCTCCTGCTTGATTGCGCACCGCCCGATACCGCGCAATCGCTCGGCTATCTCCACCGTTCATCCCCCTAGGGGCTTGCACCCTCGGCAATCCTTCGTATAGCGGCGCGGTCCACGGCCCCGCGCAAGCGGGGCCGTGCGTTATGTGCATGTTGAACAAGGGGGAGCAGCGCCGTGAACATCGTCACGATCGCCATAATTCTGGGACTTCTGTCCATCGTCTACGGCGGCTTCACCAGTCGCCAGGTGCTGAAATCGAGCGCCGGCAATGAAAAGATGCAGGAGATCGCGGCAGCGATCCAGGAAGGGGCGCAAGCTTACCTCAAGCGCCAGTACACCACGATCGGCATTGTCGGCGTGGTCGTCGCGATCATCGTCGCGGTGTTCCTCGGGCCGATTTCGGCGACCGGCTTCGTGATCGGCGCGATCCTTTCGGGTGTGGCGGGCTTCATCGGGATGAACATTTCGGTTCGTTCCAACGTGCGCACCGCCGCGGCGGCGCAAGTGGGCTTGCAGAACGGCCTGACCCTGGCGTTTCGCGCCGGGGCGATCACCGGGATGCTGGTGGCCGGTCTTGCGCTGCTCGCGATCGCGGTGTTCTTTTATTACCTGACCTCGATTGCCGGCTACACCGTCGGCGGCGAGGATCGCACCGTGATCGACGCGCTGGTCGCGCTGGCCTTCGGCGCTTCGCTGATCTCGATATTCGCGCGTCTCGGCGGCGGCATCTTCACCAAGGCAGCCGATGTCGGTGCCGACCTCGTCGGCAAGGTCGAGGCCGGAATTCCCGAAGACGACCCCCGCAACCCCGCGGTGATCGCAGACAACGTCGGCGACAATGTCGGCGATTGCGCGGGCATGGCCGCGGACTTGTTCGAGACCTATGTCGTCACCGTAGGCGCGACGATGGTGCTCACCGCGCTGCTGCTCAAGGGCGCGGACAACCTGCTCGCGCTGATGAGCCTGCCGCTGCTGATCGGCGGCGTGTGCATCGTTACCTCGATCATCGGCACTTACTTCGTTCGCCTCGGCGGCGGGACGAACATCATGGGCGCGATGTACAAGGGCTTCCTGGTCACCGCGGTCCTCTCGGTCCCGGCGATCTGGTGGGCGATCAGCTATGCGCTGGGCGGGATGGAAGGGGCGATGAGCTACACCGCGCTCGACGGCACGAAGGAATTTACCGGACGCACGCTGTTCTACTGCTCGCTGCTCGGCCTGATCATCACCGGGCTGATCATCTGGATCACCGAGTACTACACCGGGACCAACTACCGGCCGGTCCGCTCGATCGCCAAGGCCTCGGAAACCGGCCACGGCACCAACGTCATCCAGGGTCTGGCGATCAGCCTTGAATCGACCGCGCTGCCGACGCTGGTGATCTGCGCAGGGATCATCATCTCCTACCAGCTCGCCGGGCTCATGGGCATCGCCTATGCCGCCACCGCGATGCTGGCGCTGGCCGGGATGGTCGTGGCACTCGATGCCTACGGTCCGGTCACCGACAACGCCGGCGGCATCGCTGAAATGGCATCGATGGACGACAGCGTACGCGAGAAGACCGATGCGCTCGACGCGGTGGGCAACACCACCAAGGCCGTGACCAAGGGCTATGCGATCGGTTCGGCGGGGCTCGCCGCGCTGGTGCTGTTCGCCGCTTACACCGCCGACTTGCGCGAATACTTCCCCAATCTGACGGTCAACTTCAGCCTCGAGAACCCTTATGTGATCGTCGGGCTGCTGCTCGGCGCGCTGTTGCCCTATCTGTTCGGGTCGATGGGGATGACCGCGGTGGGCCGCGCCGCGGGCGAAGTCGTCAAGGACGTGCGCGAGCAGTTCAAGAACAATCCGGGGATCATGACCTACGAGACCAAGCCCGACTACGCGCGGACGGTGGATCTGGTGACCAAGGCTGCCATCCGCGAGATGATCATCCCCTCGCTGCTGCCGGTGGCCGCGCCGATCGTGGTCTATTTTGTAATCGCCGCGGTGGCGGGTCCGGCCAACGGCTTCGCCGCGCTCGGCGCCCTGCTGCTCGGCGTGATTGTCGGCGGGCTGTTCGTCGCGATCTCGATGACCTCGGGCGGCGGCGCGTGGGACAACGCCAAGAAGTACATCGAGGACGGCAACCACGGCGGCAAGGGCAGCGAGGCCCACAAGGCCGCGGTGACCGGCGATACCGTGGGTGATCCCTACAAGGATACCGCCGGCCCGGCGGTCAACCCGATGATCAAGATCACCAACATCGTCGCGCTCCTGCTCCTTGCGGCGCTGGCGGCGAACGGGGTCGGCTGAACCCAATCCCGCCACCAGGGTCATGAAAGCCCCGTCCGTA
>JAUYQH010000202.1 GCA_030697365.1 Novosphingobium sp.
CCGCGACCTGAAGGTGTATGACGCTGGTTTGCGTCGATCCCGCACAGTTGAGGATCACCCACCCGTCGCCGGGATTGAGCACGAAGCCGTTGGTCGTCGTCACCGTGTCGGTGCTGATGCCGAGCATGATGTACGCCGCGGCCGTCGCGATCGAGATCGCAACCCGCTTGGCCTTGTTGCCCGACGAATCGTTGGGGATGGCCAGATCGTTGGACGAGGCGCCGGTGGCCTCGGCAATGATGGTGCCGAGATTGATGGCGAGCGGCGCTACCTCGCGCATCGCTAGTTCTCCACCGATGCGATCGAGATTCGCCCGGCCGCCGCGACTTGGAGATGCGCGATCGAAACGAAGGTGCTGGACGCAACCTCGAGGATTATCCCGCCATCGCCGGGGCTTAGCACCATGCCCGTGGTGCTGGTGACCGAGCCCGACGCCGTGGTGGGCAGGATGTAGGCGGCGCTGGTGACGTTCACCCAGATGCGCTTGGCCTTGTTGCCCGACGCATCGTTGGGAATGGCGAGGTTGTCGCTCGATCCGCCGGTAGCCTCGCCGATAATGGTGCCCAGCGTGAGCGCGAACGGCGCAACCATCCTCATCGGTGCAGCTCCAGGTGGCGTTTGAGTGGATCGAGCACCGGGCCGCTCAGCGGCCGACGCTGCAATTCGGCAAGGAAGGCTTGCGCGACAACCGGATCGCCGGCCGATCGCGCCGCCTTCAGAATCAGATACCGGGTATGGTGCGGGCTTGCGGTGGCGGCGACGGCCTCCGCGCGATCGATGGTGTCCGCGTCCATTCTCGCCCCCACCGCCGTCAGGTACAGATGGTGCCGCAGCATCGGATCGAGCGGGTTCGACCGATAAGCGGTGCGCGTGAACACGTAGGCGTCGAGCGCCGGCTGGTTCTTGAGGTCGACCAGCGCGAACGTCATCTGCGCCACGGTGGCGGAAATCCCGTACGCAAGGAGCGCCACCGACGCGGCCGGGAACATCAGCCGCAGCGCCGGCACCTGGACCGGGAACGTCCGCACGCCCCGCGTCAGCACCCCCAGCGACATCGCCGCGAGCGAGGCCGTAGCCGGGTTTTGCAGCGGGAACTCGCCCAGCGCCAGCACCGCGCCGATCGCGAGCGAGGCCAGGCACGCCCGGTCCAGCGGCGTCAGCTCGCCCCACAGCCGCCGGAGCGCGTACCACGCCAGCAACCCGGCCAACCCGGCCCCCACCAGCCCCAGCTCGGCATGCAGCTGCAGAAGATCGTTGTGCGCCGCGCCCGCCGACAGGCCAGGGTCGGACAGCACGTGACCCTCGCCGTACAGCGGATAGAGCAGATCGTAAGAGCCCAGCCCCTGCCCCCACACGGGCGCATCCGCCCACATGAGGATGGCGGCCATGAGCAGATCAAGCCGGTATTCGAGCGAGGCCCACACCAGCCCGCCGTTCAGCGCCGCGCCCATGAGCGCATCGACCCTGAACAGCAGCAGCGCAGCGGCAAAGCCGGCCAGCGCCCAGCCGAACCGATGCAGGCACACGAACGGCGCCGCCATCAGCAGGAACTCGGCCAGGAAATTCGGGTTGCCAAACCCGCCGTGATAGCCAACGCCCTGCTGAATGACCGCCGCCGCGGCAATCCCCAGCGCCGCCGCCTTGGGCAGCACCTCGGGCCTGTTGCGGGCCCACCAGAACAGCGCGAGACACGCAGCGCCGTTGAAAACGCCGATCAGGCCGTTACGCCAATCCTGCGACCACAGCAGCGAGAACGCCGCCCAGCCGAGCAGGGCAAGCGCCGTAGCGCTCGCGGCGTCGATTCGGAGAAGCTTGGGGGGATCAAGCGCGAACCGGGCCGCGAGCGCCACCGCGGGAAAATACAGAAGCGCCCATTTGAGCGCGTTGCCGTCATAAAACCCAGGCAGGAACGCAAGCCAGGCCGCCGCCAGATATCCGGCGGCGGCCCAGGCTCGCATCGGCTTAGTTCGGCGAGGAGTCGAACACCACCACGCACGCCGCCGTGCCAGCCGACCCGCCCGAACCGGGATTGGTCAGCATCACGTACGACCCGCGCGTTGCCCGCTGGCTCATGCCCCGGACACTGCCGGCTGCACCTTCGGCCGTGTCGGCGCGGAAGATGTTGATCTCGCCCAGGGTGCCCTGCCTGCCATCGGGAACGGCAATGCCGATGGCGAAATGCCCGAGCATCACCTGGGTCAGCGTGCAGTAGAGCTCGGTTACTTGCGAGTTGTTGATGACCGGGATGATCATCGACAGCTCCTGGTTGAGGTTGCCGAACGAGATGAACACCGTGGTCCGGCCGATCGGATACACGTTCTGCGTCGGTCCCGTGGTAACGAAGTCCGACGTGCCGGTGTCGTTCTGGCGTTGCTCCAGCCCGGCGTAGGCCACGCCCGCCCCGAACAGGATCAGCAGGGCAAAAGCGGCAATGAAACGCTTCATGGTTGAATCTCCTTTGAAGTGGCGAGGCCCGGCATTACCCAGGCCCCGCCGGTTTCATCCCGCTTAGCTCACCGCAGTCGTCAGGTCGGCGACGATGCCGCTTGACGCCTGGTTGCGAGCCTCAAGCGTGTACTCCACCAGGATCTGCTTCTGGATCGAGTCGCCGGTCTTGGCCAGGTCGTGCACCGTGAACGGGCGAAGATAGGCAATCGCCCACATGTCCATTTGCAGGATCAGGCACGAGCGCGACCGCATGAAGCGGTTGGCCACCACGCGCATGACGCCGAAGTCCGACGCATACACGTCGATCCCCGCCACCAGACGCTCATCGTCGGCGTCCTTGTAGCGGGTGGCATTGCCGGTGAAGCCGGAGAACGCCTGCTTGTTGAACGACCCGAGCATGATCGTGTCGGGATCGCCGCCGGAGTCGAAGCACTCCTGCAGCACGTTCTTGAGGCTCGCCTCGGTGAATGCGCGCTGCGTGCCATCGGTGGCCGCGGTGTCGCCGGTGCCGCCGTCCGAGCCGCTTGTGCCGCGGTCGTCGGAGGTGATCCACGCCTCGATGCCGCCCAGCTCGCGGGCCGTGCCCGATGAGCCGGTCACTTCGGCGTTGTTGGCCAGAAGATCGAACTCCATGTCGCGCTTCAATTCGCGCGACATCTTGGCCAGCTGGTAATTCATCTCCGACTTGCGGCCGTACTTCGCGACCGCTTCCTGGGTGCCGGAAACCCGCGGCACCTTGTCCGAGATCTGACAGCTGTTGGAGAGCATCACGGTGACGGTCGCCGCGTTGGTATCGGGATCGTCGCCCTCGGGCTCGACGTTGGTTGCGGCGGCGGCCAGCGAGTCGGTCTGCCACTGGTGCAGCCGCGCACGGGCGTCCACCGATTCGATGTTCGACATGAACGGCGTTTCGGTCGGCGAGATCAGGTAGATGATGTCGCTCACGTCCTCGGCATTGCCGATCGCGGAGTAGGTTTCGAGTGTGTTGTTGGGAACGGCCATCGATGGCTCCTATTTGAACCCGCGCGCTGCGAATGCGTTCTCCGCCTCGCGGAGGCCGCCCTTCTTTTTCAGCTGCGTCATTGCTTCGCCCTGACGGGCTCGTTCCCGATCCCCTTTGGCTGGAGTCGTGCCGGGTCGCGTCACCTTCGGCACCTTCTTGGCTTCCTTGCGGACTTCGGCCTTGGCCTTCAGCAGCTTTTGCTTGGCCGCGTGACCTTCTGCGGCATCGCGAGCGATGGACCACAGCCGGTGATCGACCAGCGTGCTTCGGACTTCGACCGGCAGGCCCTTGGACGCCAGATACGGATCGATCTCCTCCGTCCACACGCGATTGAGCACCGCCTCATCCTTGAACTCGGGATAAGTTTCGATGAGCTTCGCCTTGTGGTAGTCGGCAACCTTCCGCTGGTGTTCGTGGACCTGCTTGCTGCCCTCTTCGGCCAGGTGCTTGCGCTCCTCGCGCGCCTTGTTCAGAACGCCTTGGAGATTGTCCCAGGCGAACTTTTTCTGAATGGCGCCGTCAGGGTCGGACATGGCCATTGCCGACCAGTCCGGCTCCTTGCCGATCAGGGATTCAACGTCCGCAATCGAGCCGTCAAGGCGCTCGATGCGTTTGGCGATTCCGGCGATCGCTTCCTCGCCCTTCGTCTTTATCTGACGCTGGGTTTCGGCGAGCTCGCCGCTCTTGGAGTTGAGATGCCGCTCGATGTCCCCTTCCCGCCGCTGGGCGTATTCGCGAACGAACGCCTGCGCGTCGGGGGGCAGGGACTTGTAGCGGGCTTTCTCGGTCTCGGAGAGCGAGGGCGGCGGTTCGCTGGCCTCCGGCTTTGCAGCCTTCGGGTCTACTTGGCCTTTCGCTTCCCTGGTATCCCCGGCACCATCGTCCGTGGATTCGTCTTGGGTCGTGTCGCCGGCATCGGCGCCATCGGCCTCCAATTCCTCGACGTCGCCGCCTTCCGGCGCGGCGTTCGGCTGCTCATCTTCGGGCTTTTCGGCGGCGGGCTTGAACCTGTCCGCGAACAGTGCCGCGGCTTTGGCCAGGCTTTGATCGCCCGCGTTGGGCAGTAGTGCTTCAGGCATCGGTATCCCTTGTCGTCTCGCGCAATGTCTGCGCCGCCATCTGGCCGGTCTCGACGTAGCGGCGCAGGAGCGCCGGCAAAGCATCGAGCGCGAAGAACTCCCGGCGCAGGTCTTCGGCGGCCTCGGCCTTCACGCCGGGGCTGAGCGCCGCCTCGGTGAACTTCTCGCGCGCAATCGCGAGCAGCCGCACGATCAGCGCGTTCTCGAGGACGAGCTTGGCGTCCTCGCCGTCGTTGACCTCGGCCCGCAAAACCTCCGGGTCGAGGTCCGTCTCGCGCTCGCGCACCTAGGCTTTCGTGCCCTTGCGCTTGCCCAGCCGCGTGCCGTGCACGTTGGCGTTGCCGCCCTTGCCGAAACTCTGCATGGCCTCGAAGTCGGCCTTGTGCCCATCGGTCTTGTCGACCTTTGGCCCCATGCCGCCCTTGCTGCCGGTCTTGGTTCCGCCGCTCGGGGCGTAGCTGTCCTTCGACATTGCTGCCGTTTCCTTTCGTCTCAGGTTGTGATGGTGATGGCCCCGGTTACCGGGCGGGGGCCGCGCCCTTTACTGCTTCGTCGGCCTTGGCTGATCGGCCTTCCGCCTGGCCGCATACGCGGCAATGCCGGCCTTGTCCTTGGCCGAGCTGGCCGCGATTTTCGTCTGCGCCTTGGCCTGCTGCGCCTTGATGCTCAACTCGATGGCGCCGTGCGCCGCCTCCATGTCGAGCTTCGCCATCTCGCGCATGTGCTCCATGTTCATCTCCTGAACATCGAGCCCCAATTCCTGCTGCTTCAACTGATGGCCCAGTTGCAGTTTCATCATCTCGCGCTGGTGCGTCAGTTGCACCTCGATCATCTTCGGGTCGGGCTGCGGCTGCTTGGGCGGCATCTCGTAATCGTCCGGCATATCCTCCAGGAACGCGGCCGGCTTGTAGCCGATCGACGCGATCTGCTTGTCTATCAGCGCCTTCATGCCGCGGATTTTCAGGATCGGCCCATCCAGCCCGCCCTGGTACGCCATGATCTTCTCGAACACCGTGCCCAGCATCCCGAGCAGCATCGTCTCCTGCTGCTTATTGCCGTAGCCAACGCCGACATTGATCGTGACGTCCATCTCCGCGTTCCACGACCGCGGGTCCATCGGCACGAACTGGCCTCGCAGGCGGATCATGCGCTGATGGTCCTGGTGGTCGACCACCAGCCGGAGGATCTTCCGCCCCAGATCCTTGAACCCGGTCTCGGCAATCTGCCGGGCGAGGAACTTGATGCGCTGATTGCCGGCGTTCTGCAGGAGCGCCACGCCGCGGGCCGTATCGTTCAGCGTGTCGGCGTCGATGCCCTGGTTCAGCCGCGATACGCCGGTTTTAAGCTCCTTCCAGTTATCCAGATACTCGAGCACCGGGAACAGGTGCTGCGCGATCGGGTTGGGCTGAATGGCCGAGATCGCATCCCCGACCGGCCCCTCGCCCCTGATCCGCACCACCTGGTTCGGCCGGGGGCTCAGCGCGTCCGCCAGCGACACCCGCTCATTGATCGCGGTGCGGCCGTTATTGATGTTGTAGGCGTTGTCCAGAATCTGCCGCAGCACCGTGCTCTTGATCAGCTGCACGTCCTTGGTCAGGTCGGCCAGCGCCTTGCCGATCACCTTGTGCGGCATCCGGATCGGCGTCACCGACACGAAAGGATGGTCGCTCACCTCCTCGTTATCGAGG
>JAUYQH010000204.1 GCA_030697365.1 Novosphingobium sp.
GCGCGAGTTCATCGCCGAGAATAATCGCAACCCCGACGACAAGCTCGGCAGCTACATCGCCAATGGTTCGATCGACGGCCAGCCGCTGACCGATGACGAGGTGCTGGGCATGACTTGGTTCCTGTGGCTCGGCGGGCTCGATACGGTCGCTTCGACGATCGCGCTGATGTTCCGGCGCCTGGCGCTCGACCCCAAACTGCAAGCGCAGCTTCGTGCGAACCCCGAGCTCACCAACAGCGCCGTCGAGGAGTTCCTGCGGACCCAGCCATTGGTCAATTCCTACCGGCTGCTCAAGAAGGACCTCAAGCTCGACGGAGTGACGATGAAGCAGGGCGACTGGATTTGCCTGCTCAATACCTCGGGCAATTTCGATCCCGAGCAGTTTGCCGAACCGCGCACGTTCGATCCGGCGCGCCAGGGCAATCGCCATTTCACCTTCGTCGGCGGCGTGCACATTTGCCTGGGGGCGCATCTGGCGAGGCGCGAGCTGCGCATCCTGCTCGATGAATTCCTCCGCCGGATCCCGGAGTTCCGGATCAAGCCGGGGGCCGATATCACGGCCTGCCCCGGCCTGATGTCTATTCGCAACCTGCCAATCATATGGGATGTCGCCTGATGTATCTGAAGCACCCCGATTCAATCTATATCGGCGGCGAATGGCAGCCGACCGATCAGCGCGAGGCGGTGATCAATCCCGCCGACGAAAGCCTGCTGATCGAAGCGCCCGTCGGCAGCGTCGCGCAAGTCGATGCCGCGATCTCGGCCGCCCGCAAGGCGTTCGACGAAGGCGATTGGCCGCGCTTGCCGGCCCGTGATCGGCAGGCGATGCTGACGCGGTTTCTCGACGCAATCGAGGCGCGCAAGCCCCAGTTGCTCGACCTGATCGTGGCCGAGGCCGGCTCGACCCGCCTGCTTGCAGATTTTCTCCAGTACGGCATCCCGATGAAGCACGCGCGGCGCACGGTCGAATTGGCATCGCGCGATCCGATTACGCCGCTCCCGCTCGAGCTGACGCCGAACGCGCAAGGGACGACCACCCTTGGCACGGGTGTGGTCAGCCGCGAGCCGGTCGGCGTGGTCGCCGCGATCAGCCCCTACAATTTCCCATTTTTCCTTAACATCGGCAAAGTCATCCCGGCGCTCGCGGTGGGCTGCACGGTGGTGCTCAAGCCGTCCCCCTACACGCCGATGGAGGCGCTGATTCTCGGCGAGATCGCCGACGAGGTCGGGCTGCCGAAGGGCATCTTCAGCGTGGTCACCGGCCACGTCGAGGCCGGAAGGCTGCTGACGAGCGACAAGCGCGTCGATCTGGTGCATTTCACTGGCTCGGACAAGGTCGGTGCGATGATCCAGGCGCAGGCGGCGCCGAATCTCACCCGCGTGGTGATGGAGCTCGGCGGCAAGTCTGCGCTGATCGTCCGCGCCGATGCAAACATCCAGCAAGCCGCGATGGCCGGGATCATGGGCTTCACCTCGCACTGCGGACAGGGCTGCGCGCTGATGACGCGGCACATCGTTCACAATTCGATTCGCCCGCAATTCGTGGAGGCGATGAAGGCGGTGCTGGCGCATCTGAAGATCGGCAATCCGGCCGATCCCAGTGTCACGTACGGCCCCCTGATACGCGAAGTCGCGCGCAAGCGGACCGAGGATTACGTCCAGATTGCCCGCGACGAAGGAGCGACCCTGGTGCACGGCGGCAAGCGGCCCGAAGGGCTCGACAAGGGCTTCTTCTTCGAACCGACCTTGTTCGACAACGTCAGGAACGGCAGCCGCCTCGCGCAGGAAGAAGTGTTCGGGCCAATCGGCGCGGTGATCGGCTTCGATGATGATGATGAGGCGATCGCCTACGCCAACCACAGCGACTTCGGACTCTCGGGATCCATCTACTCTGCCGACGCGGGGCAAGCGTATCGCATGGCGCTGCGCATCCGCACCGGCGGCGTATTGATCAACGGCGGCGCGGGCACGATGCAGTCGGACGCGCCGTTCGGCGGGATCAAGCGCTCCGGCTATGGCCGCGAATATGGCGAGGAAGGCCTGAACGAGTTCACCTATCAGAAGGCGATATCCTTCCACGCGGCCTGAAGCCGGGGTCTATGCAGGGAATGATGTGATGACCGGCTACAAACCCGGTTCGCGCTGGAAGAGCGCGGTGTGCGGCGGCGAGTTCGTCGTGGTTCGTCCGCCGAGCGGCGAGGGCGAGCTTGCCTGCGGAGGAGAAGCGCTGTGTTCGCATGGAGAAAGCGCCGCGGCGAGCGGCTCCGCGCCCGAAGGCAGCGAAGGGACGATGGCCGGCAAGCGCTATTCCGACGCCGAAAGCGGGGTCGAACTCCTTTGCACCAAGGCGGGGGCCGGCGACCTGGCGTTTGCCGGCCGCCAGTTGCAGCGCAAGGACGCCAAGCCGCTGCCCGCTTCCGACTGACCGATGTCAGGCAAGTCCGCGCTCAGTCGCGCCTGAGCAGCATCGATCCCGCAATGAAACCTCCGCCGGTGCCGCAGGCAGCGAGCTTGGCGCCTTCAACCTGCCGTCCGTCCGCGCACCCCCACAGTTGCAGACAGGTCTCGTGGATCAGGCCGAACCCGTGGAGTCGTCCCGCCGAAAGCTGACCTCCCCCGGTGTTCACCGGGCAGCGTCCACCCGGACCGATGTTGCCCTCGGCAATGAAGTCCTTGGCTTCGCCGTGGCCGCACAGGCCGAGTGCTTCGAGCCAGATCGGCACGAAGATCGAGAATCCGTCGTAGAGCCCGAGGACATCGATGTCGTGCGGCTTGAAGTCCGTTCGCAACCATAGATCGGCGGCGGCGTCGTGCGAGCCCATCGTCGTGAGATCGGCGCGTTGGTCCCAGGTTTCCTGACTGTCCAGCGCCGTGCCCCTCGCCTCGCTCCACAGCGGCGGCGCGGCGCAATCCATGGCCGCGTCGGGCGCCGAGACGATGAACACGCTCGCCCCGTCGATCGGGATGTCGCAATCGAACAGGCCGAGAGGGCTCGAGATCATCCGCCCGGCAAAATAATCGTCCATCGTCAGCGGCTTGCGCATCACCGCAAGCGGATTGTGGAGTGCGAAGGCACGCTGTCCGGTCGCTACCATTCCCAGGTGCTCGCGGGTCATCCCGAACTCGTGGAAATAGCGCGTCGCCATCCACCCCGCCCAGTTCGCCGCCGACACGGCCTGTGCCGCGACGAGCCAGCTGAGCCAGCCGCCCATCCGTTCCCCGCCGCTGCCCGAGACGCTCGCGCGGCGGCCTGCGGTCTGCGACGAACTTTCGGTCAACGTGCGGAAACACAGGACGTGGCGCGCCTGGCCGGTCAGCACGGCCATCGCCGCGACCATGATCGGCGCCATCTGCGAAGGGCCTTCGGGGATGGCGGCGTGCCAGCGGGTCTTGAGGCCCAGAGCGTTGCGCACTTCCCCGGTGCCGAGCGGCGAGTTGCCCGGGCTGGCGTCGGAGCGGCCAGGGTAGGTGCAGAGCCCGTCGATGTCGTCGCGGGTCAGCCCCGCCATCGCCATCGCCCGTTTGGCGGCTTCCGCCAGGTGGGCCATCGCGGGCCGCTGGGTGTTGCGGCCGAGGTCGGACAGACCCGCGCCGGTGATCGCCGCTTTCATCGAACCGGACTCCACTGCGGCAGCCAAACGTCTTCCTGTTGGCGGAACGAAACGGTCATCCGCTGCCCGATGCCGACGCTTTCCGGATCCGCATCGACCACCGGCGCGGTTACACGCACGCCGGGCGCGCCATCGACGTCCACGACGGCGAGCGTGAACGGGACCTCCATTTCGGGCAACCACGGCTGGTGGTTGACGGTGTAGGTATAGACCGTGCCGGTGCCAGGGACCGCGCGGGCTTCGACACTGTCCGACAGGCACTGCGGACAAATCACCTCGGGCGGGTGAATCGCGTGGTTGCAGGCCGCGCAGAAGGTGATCCGCAACTCGCCTTCGGCGCCGCCTGTCCAGAACGGGGTATTCTCGGGTGTGAGATGGGGCAGGGAAGGCATGATTGAAAAGGTCTCCTTCAGGCGGGTTCGCGATCGACCGGGCGCGCTTTGGGGAGCGCCAGGCACAAGGCGGTGGCTATCAGGCACACGCCGATGATCGCGACGACGGTCAGGCGATAGGCCCACGGCGACGGATAGTGCTCGGCGCCGCGGGCGATCGTGTCCAGTGCGAGCAGCGTCGTGACGAGCTGGGCGCCGATGCCGAGGAATAGCTGGCGGAGTACCGTGATCAGCCCGGCGATCTCGCTGACTCGGTCGAGCGGAGAGGCCTGGGCGATGATCGTCGGCGCGACCGCGAACAGCATCGTCGCGCCGAACGAGATGACGATGAGCTCGGCGACGACGATGGTGACGCTGCTGGTATCGTAGAAGGCCAGGCCCCAGCCGGTCATCGTGATCAGGCCGCCGATGATCATCGCCAGACGCCCGCCGCCTCGTCCGGCGAGCCAGCCTCCGAGCGGAGCCGCGAATGTCGAGGTGATGTTCGAGGGAAGCTTGGCCAGCCCAGCCGCCGTCGCCGAGAGACCGAGGCCTGCCGCGGTCCATTTCGGCGCCTGGAGGAGCAGCGAAAAGAACACGGTGATCTGGAGCGTGCTCATTGCGACCAGTGCCGTTACGGCGCCACCGACCGCGACCGTCCGGTCGGCGAACGCGCGGACCGAAACGAGCGGAGCGGGACTGGTCAGGCTGCGCCAGATCCACAGCGCGGTCAGCGCGATTCCGCCCGCAAGCATCGCCAGCGCGAGCGGGTCGGCCCAGCCGACCCGGGGAGCGAGCGTGAGGTACAGCAACGCGAGCGCAATTCCCGGCGCGAACAGAACGCCCGATAGCCAGTCGGTCGGCCCGCTCGGCGCCTGGCGGGGCGAACGGGGAACGAGCGTCATGATCCCCGCGAGTGCGGTCAGGCAAAGCCCGGCGCTGGCAAAGAAGACGCCATGCCACGACCAGTTGTCGACGATCACGCCGCCGACGACGAGCCCGAACGCCGTGCCCAGCGATGCGCCCGAAATCATCAGGCCAATCGTCATCGGAGTCCGTTCGGCCGAGACGTTCTCGCGGACCAGGCCGATGCAAAGCGGCAGGATCGCGCCAGTCGCACCCTGCATCAGCCGTCCGAAGAGCAGCACCTCGAACGAGTCCGCGGTGGCACTGATCAGCGAACCGATGGCGCCGATTGTTAAGGCGATGGCCAGCACCCGCCGCCGTCCGTAAAGATCGCCGAGGCGGCCGACGATCGCGGCCGTGGCCGCTCCAACGATCAGGTAGCCAGTGATCAGCCACCCGACTTTGGACGGATCGCCGAAATCCGCCACCAGGACCTTCAGCGCTGCGAGGACCATCGACGTCTCGAACGAGCCGGTGACTTCGGCCACCCACAGCGCGCCGATCAACGGCCATTGGAGCCGGCGAGAGGTCACGCGCTTGAAGCCTTGGCGCCGTCGGGCATGCCTTCGCGGGCCGCGCGCACTTCGACGAGATCGACCGAGATGTCGCGGGGAAGCCTGATCACCGAAAGCAGCGCTTCGGCCATCGATTCGGGCGAGGCCGGCTCGCCGGTCATCGCGGCATGCCCCGTGGCGACGATCTTCCTGTAGAAGGCTTCGGTCGCCGCCGCGTCCCAGTTCGCGCCGCCGCTCCCGCCCTTGACGTTGCCCGAGCGCAAAATGGTCATCCGGATGCCGTCGCTACGCAGTTCGTCGCGCAACCCCTGGAACAGCGTCTCGAGCGCAGCTTTGGACGCCGCGTAAGTGGCGAGCATCGGAAACGGCATGCGCACCGATTCGCTGCTGATGCCGATCATATGGCCGCGGGTCGCGCGCAGATGGGGGATCGCGGCGCGGATGAGCCAGGCGACCCCGAAGACATTGATCTCGAAATGATCGCGGATGTCGGCATCGCTCGCGGCTTCGAAGGCAAAGGGCCGGTAGATCGCGGCGTTGGCGACGACGACGTCCAGCCTGCCGAAATGCCCCACCGTATCCGCGACAGCCGCGTTCACCGCGGTTGGATCGGCGATGTCGCAGGGGATTGTGAATGCACCCTCAGCCTGAAGCGAAGTCAATTCCGCCGAGGGCCGGGCCAGCGCGGCGACCTTCATTCCCGCGTCGGCCAACGAGCGCACGAAGTGTCGTCCCATTCCTTTCGACGCGCCCGTTACAAGCGCGACCTGCCCACTGACGTCGCTCAGCACGTCTTCTCTCCTCGCGGCTTTTTTGACGGGAGGTCGATTTCTGCCATCATGGCAATCGCGGACGCACGAGGATGACGATGACCGATCAGCTCGACATCGTGCTTGCCGAAACGGGACCGATCATCGAGAGCCTCGCGCCCAAGCTCCCAGCCGCGCAGGCCGCGGGTCGAGTGCCTCAAGGCCTCGCGCCGCGTGCCTGCGTCGCCACCCTGCTGCTGATGCTCGAACGCCTGTCCGCCATCGGCCCCCTCGGTCCCGCAAACGGCAGCCTGCCCGGTTTCGACACGCTCAAGGATGCCGCCGCGCACACGGTCGCAAGCATGCTTGGCGCGCACCCCTGATCGCCTCAGGCAGCCGACGCTTCGGCGATCATTTTCTGCAGGTCGAGCACACCCGTGGCCAAGCCGGCGGAAAGGCCGGCGTCGACGGCTAGGCAGACACCGCTGATGAAGTTGGCGGCCTTGCTGTTGAGCAGGATCAACGGCAGGGCCTGTTCCTCGGCGGTCGAGAACCGGCCCTTGGCCTTGGCGAAAGCGTTGATGACTGCCTCGCCCGCAGCTTGCTTGAAGTCCTTGAGCATGGGCGTGTCGATCGGCGACGGCATCGTGCAGTTGATGCGGATGTTGCGCTCCATCAGTCCAGGCGCGGAGAGCTGCGTCCAGGTGTTGATCGCCTGCTTCGAGAGCGTATAGGGATCGCCCGCGCGCTGCTTGTTGACGGTATACCAAGCGCGCGCCTCGGCCGGGTCGGTCAAGGCCATGAACTCCCGCAGCAGCGGCTGATTGGTCAGGTACCCCGCGCCGGCCAGCGATGAGACGGTGACGATTGCGCCGCCTTCCCTGATCTTGGGCAGCCACGCTTCGGTCCATGCGCGGATACCGAGGAAGTTGACGCTGACGACATCCTCGCCGGGAAACGTCTGCGGAAGCCCCGACACGTTGAACAGCGCGTCGATCTCACCACCGATCGATTCTATCCCGGCCGCGATCGAGGCCGGGTCCTTGAGGTCGACCGTGGTGAACGAAGCAAGGTTGACCGGCGACGGCTTGATGTCGGCGCCGTGGACTTCGGCCCCGAGTGCGACGAGGTGGCGCACCAGCGCCTCGCCGGTCCCCGAAAAGCAGCCCATCACCACGCAGCGCTTGCCGCCGTAGCCGAGAATGTCGTGTGCCATTGAATGCAACTCCTAGTTTCGGAGGACGAAGCCGCCGTCGATGTTGAGAACTTGTCCGGTAATCCAATCGCCCGCCGAAGAGCAGAGCAAAAGCAGCGCGCCCACGAGGTCATCGGGCTGCCCGCGGGGGCGCATCACCACCCGGGCCATCGCCGCCCTTACGAACGGGCTTTCATCGGGCGTGAGCGCCTTGCCCGCATCGGACATCGTCATCCCCGGTGCAATCGCATTGACGTTGATATTCATGCCGCCAAGCTCCGTCGCGAGCGTCGTGGTCAGCCCGTGGAGCGCGATCTTGCTGACGCCGTAAGGGGTTTGCGCGGGCCAGGCGCCGGCGGAGAGCTGGTTGACGATCTTGCCGCCGCCCCGCGCCTGAAACATCGGCACCGCGGCCTGGCTGCAGATAAGCGCGCCGAGCAGATTGACCCGCAGCAGGCGTTCGAAATCCGCGATCTCCGTCCTGATCGCCGGGGTGCCGACCGCCTCGACCATCAACGCGGCGTTGTTGACCAGGATGTCGAGCCCCCCGAAGCGGTCCTGCGTCGTGGCCATCATGATAGCGACCGAGCCCTCGTCGCCGATATCGACTTGTACCGCCAAGGCCGACTCGCCGATCTCGGTTGCAACGGCCTTGGCGCCGCCCTCGTTGAGGTCGGCCACGACAACGCTCGCGCCCGCTTGCGCGAGGCCGAGCGCATAGGCCCGCCCGATCGAGTTGCCGCGCCCGCCGGCACCGGTGACGATCGCAACCTTGCCGTCGAGGCGGAAGGATTGGTTCGAAAAGCTCACGAGAAAATCCCGGCACCAACGCCTATGGTGACCGTCTTGTAATGGAGGAACTCGTCGATCCCCGCTTTGCCGCCTTCCTTGCCGTAGCCGGAGATGCCGATACCGCCGAACGGCGTGTGCGGGTTGATCTGGAAGCCGCCGTTCACATAGACGCCGCCCGCGTTCAGCCGCTCCGAGAGGCGGTGGACGCGCTGGAGGTCGTTGGACTGGATGTACGCGGCCAGGCCGTATTCGCTGTTGTTGGCAATCGCGACCGCTTCGTCCTCGGTCTGAAATCTCATAACCACGACCGCCGGGCCGAAGATCTCCACCTGACTGATTTCGTGGTCGGGATCGGCGTCGACAATCAGCGTCGGCTCGATGAAATTGCCCTCGGCGAGCGCACCGCCGCAGCGCCCGCCGCCGAGCAGGAACGTCGCTGCCCGATCGCGCCGGGCGCGGTCGAACATGCCCAGGATGCGCGTTACTGCGGCCTCGTTGATCACCGGGCCGACCCTGACCTCCGGATCGAGCGGATCGCCGACCTTGAACTGGGCG
>JAUYQH010000206.1 GCA_030697365.1 Novosphingobium sp.
ACTCGAACGCCGCCGCGCCGCTGCCCGTCTCGGCGGGGGCCAGAAGCGGATCGACGCCCAGCACGCCAAGGGCAAGCTGACCGCGCGTGAACGGCTCGACGTGCTGCTCGACGAGGGCAGCTTCGAGGAACTCGACATGTACGTCGAGCACAACGCCTCCGAAATCGGGATGGCCGGGCAGGTCTATCCCGGCGACGGCGTTGTGACCGGCAGTGGGACAATCAACGGGCGGCGGGACTAGGTGTTCAGCCAGGACTTCACCGTGTTCGGCGGCGCGGTGTCGGAACGTCACGCGCAGAAGATCTGCAAGGTGATGGACAACGCGATGAAGGTCGGCGCGCCCGTCATCGGCCTCAACGACAGCGGCGGCGCGCGCATCCAGGAGGGTGTCGCCAGTCTCGGCGGCTATGCCGAAATCTTCCAGCGCAACGTGCTGGCCAGCGGCGTCGTCCCCCAACTCAGCCTGATCATGGGGCCGTGTGCGGGCGGGGCGGTGTACTCGCCAGCGATGACCGACTTCATCTTCATGGTGAAGGACAGCAGCTACATGTTCGTCACCGGGCCGGACGTGGTCAAGACGGTGACCAACGAGGTGGTGACGCAGGAGGAACTGGGCGGCGCGATCACCCACACCACCAAGACCAGCGTCGCCGACCTCGCGCTGGAGAACGACATCGAGGCGCTGCTGACCGCGCGCGATTTCATCGATTACCTGCCCTCGTCGAACCGCGCCGAAGTGCCCGAACGGCCGACCGCCGACCCGTTTGACCGTCATGAGGATAGCCTCGACACATTGATCCCCGACAACGCCAACCAGCCCTACGATATGCACGAGGTCGTGCGAAAGGTGCTCGACGAGGGCGAATTCTTCGAGATCCAGCAGGCGCACGCGGGCAACATCCTGATCGGATTCGGACGCGTCGAGGGGCGCACCGTCGGCGTGGTCGCCAACCAGCCGATGGTGCTGGCGGGCGTGCTCGACATCAACTCGAGCAAGAAAGCGGCGCGCTTCGTGCGGTTCTGCGACGCGTTCGACATTCCCATCCTGACTTTCGTCGACGTCCCCGGCTTCCTCCCCGGAACCGCGCAGGAGCTGGGCGGGATCATCAAGCACGGCGCCAAATTGCTGTTCGCCTATGCCGAGGCGACCGTGCCCACGATCACCGTGAGTACCCGCAAGGCCTATGGCGGCGCGTACGACGTCATGGCCAGCAAGCACCTGCGCGGCGACCTCAACTACGCCTGGCCCACCGCCGAAATCGCGGTGATGGGGGCAAAAGGCGCGGTCGAGATCATCTTCCGCGGCAAGACGGCGGATGAGATCGCCGAGCGGACGGCGGAGTACGAGGCGCGCTTCGCCAACCCGTTCGTGGCGGCGAGCATGGGCTTCATCGACGAGGTGATCTACCCGCACTCGACGAGGCGGCGGATCGCATTGGGGCTACGCAAACTGCGGGGGAAGGTGCTGGAGAATCCGTGGAAGAAGCATGACAATATTCCGTTGTGAGTGGAGGGGTCAAAAATGATTAAATATTTTTATAGTTTATGGAACTCCAGTAGTGCGATTGCGAAAATTTCAGTGGTCACAATTTTCTTGGCCTTCATTGTTATTGCGGCGCTCAGAACAGGTGCATTCGCTCACGATATTTTTTGTTACTCCCACGGAACGCTATGGCAATGACGCGCGGCCGCGCCAATCAAATCCTCCACGGAACGGGGAGGGGGCCATGCGAAGCTTGGTGGAGGGGGCCAGCCTCTCGTCTGGCGCTGTGCTGGAAGGCAGGGCGGGACCCCTCCGTCGCTTCACGCCACCTCCTCCTTCGACAGGCTCAGGACGAACGGATTCCGGGGAGGATTACCATTGATCACGCCGCCCCAAAACATTACAATGACCTTGTAATGTGCAGGAGCTAGTCCGATGCAGACCGAACGCGTGACCTTCCTCACCAGCCGCGAGCACAAGAAGGCGCTCGATGCCTTTGCCGCCAGCCGCGGCGAGAGCGTGGGCAATGTCGTGCGCGAGGCGACTGCCCAATATATCGCGCCATCGCGAACCGATGCAGCCATGGAGCGCGAGCTTGAACGATTGCTGCCTGAAGCAGAGGCCGCGATCCGAGAAATTGGCGACGACATATCGGCGATGCGCGCGATGATCGCGGAGACGAACGCGGCAATCGAGGCCGTCTTGAAGAAGGATCGAAAAAAGACATGAGCGCGACGGATCGAGCATTCGACGCCGTGAAGGCGATATTCGTGTACCGGGAGCAAATGGCCGATTTGCGGAGCGATCTGGGCGAATTGGGTCAATCGGTGCGCGCCCTGGCGGCCAGCCACGCGAACCTGCGCGATCGTGTGAGTAGGATCGAAGGATTTCTCGCCGGTGTTGGAGGGGGCGTAGCAAATTTCCCGATGCTCGAACAATGAAACTCGGCCGTCTCAACCACATCGGCATCGCCACGCCCTCGATCGCGGACAGCATCGCGTTCTATCGCGACGTCATGGGGGCGACTAAGATCCACGAGCCGTTCGATCTGCCCGAGCAGGGGGTCAAGGTGTGCTTCGTCGATACGCCGAGTGACAGCGGAATGAACGGCACCCAGATCGAACTGGTCGAGCCGCTACCTGGCAACACCTCGATCCAGTCGTTTCTCGACAAGAACCCGGCGGGCGGGCAGCATCACGTGTGCTACGAGGTGCCGGATATCCACGCCGCCAAGGCCTGGTTCGAAAGCCAGGGCAAGCGCGTGCTGGGCGAGCCGCGGATCGGGGCGCACGGGACGCTGATTTTCTTCGTCCACCCGCGCGACATGCAGGGGGTGCTGACCGAGATCATGGAAACGCCTGAAATGGCGCATTGAGTTGCTTAGCCTTCTCCCCTTGAGGGGAGAGGGTTGGGAGAGGGGAATGTGCGCAAGTATCCCCTCTCCAACTCCGGCTAGGCAGACAAGCTGCCAAGCCTTCGTATCCTCTCCCCTGAAGGGGCGAGGGAAGGGGAAAGAATGACCTACGAAACCATCACCGTCGACGTATCCGAAAAGATCGCCACGATCACCCTCGACCGCCCCGAGCGGATGAATGCCTGCTCGCTCGAGATGGCGGGAGAGATCAACGATGCCGTCTCTACTTTGGAGGGCGCGCGCTGCCTGATCATCACTGGGGCCGGGCGCGGGTTCTGTTCGGGCGCGGACCTGGCAGCGCGGGGCGATCGGCCGGTCAACGGCGGGGAGGGCAGTTACATCGCGCTGACCCGTCACTACAACCCGCTGATGATGACCCTGGCGCGGCTTAACATGCCGATCATCACCGCGGTCAACGGCGCCGCGGCGGGGGTCGGCTGTTCGATCGGGCTGGCCGGCGACTTCGTGATCGCGGGCAAAAGCGGCTATTTCCTCCAGGCTTTCGTCAACATCGGCCTCGTTCCCGACGGCGGGGCGAGCTGGATGCTGCCACGGATGGTCGGCAAGGCGCGCGCGTCCGAGATGATGATGCTGGGCGAGAAGATCTCCGGCGAGAAGGCCGCCGAGTGGGGCCTGATCTACAGGTGCGTCGAGGACGCCGCGCTGATGACCGAGGCCCGCGCGCTGGCGACGCGGCTCGCCAACGGACCGACGGTGGCTTACGCGGTGATGCGCAAGAACATCCTGACCGCGCTCGAGAACAGCTATGCCGAAGCGCTGCTGGCCGAGGCCGAGGGCCAGCGCATCGCCGGGGGCACCGCCGACGCCGCCGAAGGCGGTATGGCCTTCATGCAAAAGCGCAAGCCGGAGTTCAAAGGCGCGTGATCTTATACAACAGCCCCAATCCCGCACCCAACCCGCGCCGGGTGCGGATATTTGCCGCCGAGAAAGGCATCGCGCTGGATATCCGCGAGGTGTCGATCATCAAGCGCGAGCAGAAATCGCTTGAATACATGGTCATCAACCCGCGCGGGCAGACCCCGTCGCTCCAGCTCGACGACGGCACGGTGATTACCGAAAGCGTGGCGATCTGCCGCTATCTCGAGGCGCTGCACCCTGGTCCTGCGCTATTCGGCACAACCCCGCTGGAAATCGCGCAGATCGAAATGTGGAGCCGCCGGGTCGAGATGATCCTCATGCCCCCGGTTGGCGCGGTATGGGTCAACACCCACGCCTTCACCGCAGCGCTGCCGGGTCGCAACGCCGAATGGGGCGAAGCCAATCGTCCGCGCGTCGAGGCAGCGTTCCGGTTTTTCGACCATTGGCTCAAGGGACGCGAGTTTCTGGCGGATGCGAATTACACTATGGCCGATATCCTGCTGCTGACGACCATGGACTTCGCCGCCTTCGTCGGCTGTGGCGCGCCTGCGGACTGCACCGGGCTGGCCGCCTGGCAAGAACGCGTTAGCACGCGACCGAGCGCGACAGCCTGAGGATCATTCGATGACCGAACCGACCCACGAAGATTGGCAATCCGCGGCCGCCAAAGAGGTCAAGGGCCGCGACCTCACCTGGAACACCCCCGAGGGCTTCGCGATCAAGCCGCTCTACACCGCCGATGACGCGGGCGACCCCGGCTTGCCCGGCTTCGCCCCGTTCACCCGCGGCGTGCGCGCCAGCATGTACGCGGGCCGCCCTTGGACGATCCGCCAGTACGCGGGCTTTTCCACCGCCGAGGAATCGAACGCGTTCTACCGTCGCAACCTTGCCGCGGGCCAGAAGGGACTGTCGGTGGCGTTCGATCTCGCCACGCACCGGGGTTATGACTCAGACCACCCGCGCGTGGTCGGCGACGTTGGCAAGGCCGGGGTGGCGATCGACAGCGTCGAGGACATGAAGATCCTGTTCGACGGCATTCCGCTCGACAAGATGTCGGTCAGCATGACCATGAACGGCGCGGTGATCCCGATCCTGGCGTTCTTCATCGTCGCGGGCGAGGAGCAGGGGGTCGATCAGAGCCAGCTCGACGGGACCATCCAGAACGACATCCTCAAGGAGTTCATGGTCCGCAACACCTACATCTATCCGCCCGAGCCGTCGATGCGGATAGTTTCGGACATCATCGCCTATACCAGCGCCAAAATGCCGAAATTCAACAGCATTTCGATTTCGGGCTATCATATGCACGAGGCCGGGGCGACCGCGGTGCAGGAACTGGCCTTCACCATCGCCGACGGCAAGGAATACGCGGTGCGCGCGATGGCCGCCGGTCTGGATATCGACGCGTTTGCAGGGCGTTTGAGCTTCTTCTTCGGCATCGGCATGAACTTCTTCATGGAAGTCGCCAAGCTGCGCGCGGCGCGCACGTTGTGGCACCGGGTGATGGACGGGCTGGGGGCAAAGGACGAACGCTCCAAGATGCTGCGCACGCATTGCCAGACCAGCGGGGTCAGCCTGCAGGAGCAGGATCCTTACAACAACGTCATCCGCACCACGATCGAGGCGATGGCGGCGACGCTGGGCGGGACGCAGAGCCTCCACACCAACGCGCTCGACGAGGCGATCGCGCTGCCGACCGATTTCTCCGCGCGGATCGCGCGCAACACCCAGATCGTTCTGGCCGAAGAGAGCGGGATCACCCGTGTGGTCGATCCGCTCGGCGGCTCGTACTACGTCGAGGCGCTGACCCAGGAACTGGTCGATCAGGCGTGGGCGACGATCGAGGAAGTCGATGCGCTGGGCGGGATGACCAAGGCGGTCGCCACCGGCATGCCCAAGCAACGGATCGAGGAAGCCGCCGCCGCGCGCCAGGCGCGGGTCGACAAGGGCGAGGACGTGATAGTCGGGGTCAACAAGTATCGGCTGAGCGAGGAAGCGCACCTCGACACGCTCGACATCGACAACCACGCGGTCCGCGAGGGGCAGATCGCGAGGCTCAAGGCGATGCGCGACAGCCGCGACGAGGCGAAGTGCCGCGCGGCTCTGGCGGCGCTGACCGAGGGCGCGAAGGGTGACGGCAACCTGCTCGCGCTCGCCGTGGACGCCGCCCGAGCCCGCGCCTCGCTCGGCGAGATTTCGGATGCGATGGAACAAACGTTCGGACGCTATGGCACGCAGCCGGTTCCTGTCACCGGGATCTATGGCAAGGCCTACGGTGCCGATCCGCGCTATGCCCAGGTGATCGACGGGGTCGCCGCGGTCGCCCGCCGCCTCGGCCGCGCCCCGCGCCTGCTGGTCGCCAAGATGGGCCAGGACGGGCACGATCGCGGGGCCAACGTGATCGCCAGCGCTTTCGGCGACATGGGCTTCGAGGTGAGCAGCGGCCCGCTGTTCCAGACGCCCGAGGAAACCCGCGACCTCGCATTGGCGAAGGACGTCGATGCCATCGGTGCCAGCAGCCTCGCCGCCGGGCACAAGACGCTGATCCCTGAGCTGATCCGGCTGCTCAAGGATGCGGGCCGCGCCGACATCAAAGTCATCGCCGGCGGGGTGATCCCGCCGCAGGACTACGATTTCCTCCGCGACGCCGGGGTGCAGGGCATCTACGGCCCGGGCACCAACGTGGTCGAGGCGGCCGCCGACATGCTCCGCCTGCTCGGCCACAACATGCCGCCAGCGGGCGAGGAACTGGAGGCGGCGAAGTGAGCGTCAGCACCCAACTTCCGCTCGTGTCGAGCGAAGTCGAGACACCATGCGCTGCGCCCGATCCCTCGACTTCGCTCGGGATGAGCGGGGTCAGGACCGACTGGACCCGCGCCGAGATCGCCGCGCTGTTCGACCTGCCGTTTACCGAACTGGTGTTCCGCGCCGCCACCGTCCACCGCGCGCACCACGCGCCCGACCAGGTCCAGCTGTGTACCCTGCTCAGCATCAAGACCGGCGGCTGTCCCGAGGACTGCGGCTATTGCGCGCAGTCGGTCAAGGCCGACGCGGGCGTGGAAGCCACGAAGCTGATGGACGTGCAGGCGGTGCTGCAATCCGCCGCGCAGGCCAAGGACCACGGCAGCCAGCGGTTCTGCATGGGCGCCGCCTGGCGCAACCCCAAGGACCGCGACATGCCCGCGATCGTTCAGATCGTGCAGGGCGTGCGCGCGATGGGGCTGGAAACCTGCATGACGCTGGGGATGCTGACGCCGAAGCAAGCGGACATGCTCGCCGAGGCCGGGCTCGATTACTACAACCACAACATCGACAGCAGCCCCGAGTACTACGAACGCGCGATCACCACGCGGACGATGCAGGACCGGCTCGATACGCTGGGCGAGGTCCGCCGCGCGGGGATCGCGGTGTGCAGCGGCGGGATCGTCGGAATGGGCGAGACCCGCGCCGACCGGGTCGGCTTCGTCCACACCCTCGCGACGCTGCCGCGCCACCCCGAAAGCGTGCCGGTCAACGCGTTGGTGCCGATCAAGGGCACGGTGCTCGGCGACATGCTCGCCGACACGCCGCTTGCCAAGATCGACGACATCGAGTTCGTCCGCACGGTCGCGGTCGCGCGGATCACGATGCCGCTGAGCATGGTGCGGTTGAGTGCGGGTCGCGAGAGCATGAGCGAGGCGACGCAAGCGCTGTGCTTCCTAGCCGGGGCCAACTCGATCTTCACCGGCGACAAGCTGCTCACCGCGCCTAATGCGGGGGATGACGCGGATGGTGCGATGTTCGCGCGGCTGGGGCTGACGGTGATGATGGGCGAAGAGCCGATGCGGTCGTGTGGAGTGGAGGCGGTGGGGTGACCTACGCCGCCATCACTTCTTTTCGCACTGTTTCACCAGAGCGGGCTTCGGCGATGTACAGGTCATACCCCGACTGCATGTCGAGCCACAACCGGGCAGGCGTTCCAAGGCTGGCTTCCAGTCGCAAGGCTGTGTCTGGACTGATGCCGCGCCGCCCAGCGACAATATCCTGGATGCGCTGCGGCGGAACGCGCAGCTTGAGCGCAAATGCGTTGGCGGAAAGTCCGCGCGCCTCAAGTTCCTCGCGGAGCACCGCGCCGGGGTGGATTTGCTCGAATGCGAATTGGGTCATGGCTAAATTCTCTACACTCCCTCCATACTGTCATGCTGAACTTGTTTCAGCATCCATTTTTCGCCACGGAATTTCGGTCTGTGGGGCGCGATGGGCCCTGAAACAAGTTCAGGGTGACGGATTCCTGGAGGGGGCGGAATGAATTGGTTCAAGCCGCCACTGCTCATGACACTTGCCATATCATTATTTGGCAGCAGCCCCGCTTCTGCCTGCGTCGTGCAATCAAATCGAGAAATCAAGAACATGAGCGATGCCATCGTAGAAGGAGTTTTATACGTCGATTCGGCGGAGCAGGGTCGAGGTCATATCGTTGCCCGACGCTGGATGAAGGGCAGCCGACACAAGACTTATCGCCTGGAATGGGATCCGCATCCCGAAGAAACACTGCAAGCTCACGAGTTGGATTGCGTAGTTTCCATTCCCCAGTCGGGTTCGTTCGGAGGCTTCAATTTAGTTCGGGAAGGCGGCACCTACCGCATTATCGGGCGATGGCAGCGCGTTCAGAAGGCTCGATAAGGTGATGTTCAAGAAAATCCTCATCGCCAATCGTGGCGAAATCGCGTGCCGGATTATCAAGACCGCGCGGCGCATGGGTATCGCCACGGTGGCGGTTTACTCCGATGCCGATGCGCGCGCGCCGTTCGTCAGGATGGCGGACGAGGCGTTGCATATCGGGCCTTCGCCTGCGGCACAGTCGTATCTGATCGCCGACAAGATCATCGCCGCGGCCAAGGCGACCGGGGCCGAGGCAGTCCACCCCGGGTATGGGTTCCTGTCCGAGCGCACCTCGTTCGCCGAGGCGCTCGCCGCCGAGGGGATCTCCTTCATCGGCCCGCCGGTGGGCGCCATCGCCGCGATGGGCGACAAGATCGAGAGCAAGAAGCTCGCGCTCAAGGCCGGGGTCAACGTCGTCCCCGGCTTCGTCGGCGAGATCGACGATACCGAGCACGCGGTGCGGATCGCGGCAGAGATCGGCTATCCGGTGATGATGAAGGCCAGCGCGGGCGGCGGCGGCAAGGGGATGCGGCTGGCCTACTCCGAGGCCGACGTGCGCGAGGGGTTCGAGGCGACCAAGCGCGAGGGGCTGGCCAGCTTCGGCGACGACCGCGTGTTCATTGAGAAATTCATCCTCAACCCACGCCACATCGAAATCCAGATCCTCGGCGACCAGCACGGCACCATCCTCTACCTCAACGAGCGCGAGTGCAGCATCCAGCGCCGCCACCAGAAGGTGGTCGAGGAAGCCCCGTCGCCGTTCGTCACGCCCAAGATGCGCCAGGCGATGGGCGAGCAGTGCGTCGCGCTGGCTCGCGCGGTGGGGTATTATTCGGCGGGGACTGTCGAGCTGATCGTCAGCGGCGCGGACCCGACCGGCGAAAGCTTCTACTTCCTCGAAATGAACACCCGGCTCCAGGTCGAGCACCCGGTGACCGAGGCGATCACCGGGATCGATCTGGTCGAACAGATGATCCGGGTTGCCGCGGGCGAGAAGCTGGCGATGAGCCAAGCAGACATCGGCATCGACGGCTGGTCGATCGAGAACCGGGTCTATGCCGAGGACCCCTACCGCGGGTTTTTGCCCAGCACCGGCAGGCTGGTGCGCTACAATCCGCCGGTCGAGGGCTGGACCGACGACGGTGCTGCGAACGGCCGCCGCGGGGTCGACGGCATCCGTGTCGACGACGGGGTCTACGAAGGTGGCGAAGTCAGCATGTTCTACGATCCGATGATCGCCAAGCTGGTGACTTGGGGCGAAACCCGCGACGAGGCGGCGGACAAGCAGATCGCCGCGCTCGACGCGTTCGAGATCGAGGGGCTGGGCCACAACATCGATTTCGTCAGCGCGATCATGCAGCACCCGCGCTTCCGCTCGGGCGAGCTGACCACCGGGTTCATCGCTGAAGAATATCCCGACGGGTTCGAAGGCGCGGCGACCTCCGACGAGACGCTGGGGCATCTTGCCGCGATCGCCGGGTTTCTCGCCACCGCCCGCGCCGATCGCGCGCGGCAGGTCGATGGCCAGCTCGACGGGCCGCTGGAGCCGCCTTACGAATGGACTGTAGCGCTCGACGGCAAGACGTTTTCGGTCGAGCTGGGTGAGGACGACATCACCGTAAACGGCGAACCTGTCGGGCTGGAGATCGAATACACCCCCGGCGATACTCTCGTGGAAGCCGAAGTCGGCGGCCAGACTTATGGCGTGAAGCTGGCCCCGACCCGCACCGGCTTCCGCCTGACAACGAGGGGCGCCAGCCATGCGGTACAGGTCCTTCCCGCACGCATCGCGCCGCTTACCGCGCACATGATCGAAAAAATTCCGCCCGATCTCAGCAAGTTCCTGATCTGCCCGATGCCCGGGCTGCTGGTGGCGCTCAACGTGGGCGAGGGCGACCACGTCCAGCCCGGCCAGCCGCTCGCGGTGGTCGAGGCGATGAAGATGGAAAACATCCTGCGCGCCGAGAAGGCGGGCACGGTCAAGGCGGTCAACGCCAAGGCGGGCGACAGCCTGGCGGTCGATGCGGTGATCCTGGAGATGGAGTAGGCGGCCGGCACCATGCCCACCATCTGGACCATCGGCTACGAGCAGGCGACCGTCGCCGAGGTGATCGCGGCGCTGACCGGCGCCGGGGTCGAAGTGCTCGCCGACGTCCGCGCCTTGCCGTTGTCGCGGCGACCCGGGTTTTCCAAGATGGCGTTGGCGGGGGCACTGGCCGAGGCGGGCATCGCCTATCGACATTTCAAGCCGCTCGGCACCCCGGCCGATGGGCGCGCGGCCGCGCGGGCAGGTCGCCATGACGACCTAGAGCGGATCTACGCGGGCCAGCTCGAACTGCCCGAGGCGATGGCGGCCGGGGCCGAACTCGCTGATCTTGCCCGCGAAAAGCCAGTCGCGTTGCTGTGTTACGAACGCGACGCTCACGTCTGTCACCGCACATTGCTGCGTGAGGCGATGCTGGCCGAGTTCGAGGCGATCGACCTCGTCCCCGGCGAGCCCGGTTGACGCGCGCGTTAACCGCCGCAATGGGGTCTGCATGAAACTTCCCGGAATTCTTGCCGCTGGCGTGTCCGAAACCGATCGCTGCCGCTTCACCATCCCGCCTGAATGGATGCAGGGCCGCACTTCGTATGGTGGGCTGAGTTCGGCACTGGCGCTGGAGTCCGCGCTGAGGCTTCATCCCGGATTGCCCCCGCTGCGCTCGGCGGCGATCAGCTTCATCGGGCCGTTGGCGGGCGAGGTGACGGTCACTGCGCGCGAACTGCGCAAGGGTCGCAATGCCACGTGGATCGCTGCCGAGGTGACTTCGGAAGCCGGGGTCGGACTGACCGCATCCTTCGTGTTCATGGGCCCGGTCGAGAGCGCGCTGCACCTCAACGACGCCCCACCGCCCGCGGGCTGGATCGGTCCCGAGGATGCGTTGCCACTGCCGCCGCGCACCGGGCCGGGGTTTATCGGCAACTTCGAGGTGCGTTTCGGCCTCCCGCGCGCTGACAAGCCACAGCCCGAGCTGTGCTGGTGGGTGCGCCTGCGCGACCGTAGCGGGCTTGAACCGATGGTCGAGCTGATGGCCATCGCCGACGCATTGCCGCCGGGCGTGATGCCGCTGCTGCGCGCCGGGCCGGTCAGCTCGATGACCTGGCTGGTCAACCTGCTCACACCGCAACCGGCGACCCGGGACGGCTGGTGGCTGGTCCGCGCGGCGGGCAACTACGCCGAGAACGGCTGCTCGAGCCAGGACATGGGCGTGTGGAACGCCGACGGCGAGCCGGTGGCCATGGGGATGCAGTCGATCGCGCTGTTCGGTTAAGAAGGGTCGGTTAGCGGGCGAGCTGGCCACCGAGAAACGCCGCGACCTCGGCAAGCGACACCGACCGGTCGAGGAATGCTTCGCCGATCCCGCGAAGCAGGACGAAAGGCAGGGTGCCTGCGTCCATCTTTTTGTCGTGGAGCATATGCGCGGCAAGCGCCTGCCCGTCGCAAGTGAGGCCGAGTGAGGAAATCTCGGCGGGCAAACCCACCGAAGCGATATGCACGGCGATGCGTTCGGCATCGGCCTTGCCCATCAACCCGCGCAGCGCCGAGAAGCGCGCCGCCAGGACCATCCCCAGCGCCACGCCTTCGCCGTGGAGCAGACGGTCGGAAAAGCCGGTCTCGGCTTCCAGCGCGTGACCAAAGGTGTGGCCAAGGTTGAGCAGCGCACGCGCTCCGCTGGTCTCGCGCTCGTCTTCGCCGACGATTCGCGCCTTGGCGGCAACGCTGGTCGCTACGGCGTGTTCGCGCGCGGCCGCGTCGCCGGCAAGCACGTTCGCGGCATGGTCCTCGCACCACGCGAAGAACGCCGCGTCGCCCAGGATCCCGTACTTGACCACCTCGGCATAACCGGAGCGTAGTTCGCGCGAGGGCAGGGTGTCGAGCGCTGTCAGGTCGGCCAAAACCAGCGCGGGCTGGTGGAACGCACCGACCAGGTTCTTACCGGCCCCCATGTTGACCGCGGTCTTGCCCCCGACCGAGCTATCGACCTGGGCGAGCAGCGTGGTCGGCAATTGGATGAAGCGGCAGCCGCGCTTGAGCAGGCTTGCGGCGAGCCCGGTGATGTCGCCGACCATCCCGCCGCCCAGCGCAAGGATCGTGTCGCCGCGCTCGACCTCGCGCGCCAGCAGCCATTCGAGCAGCGCGCCAAGCTGCGCCCAGTTCTTGCTGCCTTCGCCCGCAGGAAGTTCATACCAGTGCGTGGCGATCCCCGCTGCGGCGAACGATACCTCGACCGGCGCGCGCCAGGCGCGGGCGACGTTGCTGTCGGTGACGATCACCGCCTCGCGCTTGCGCAACAGCGGCGCACAAAGTGTTGCCACTTCCGCGAGCAGCCCCGCACCTATCCGCACGTCATACTGGCCGCCTGGGGTATCGACCGCGATCACTGCCATTGTTCAAGCTTTCTGAGGATCGCGGTGACGGTCCGCTGGTGGGGGCCGCTCCGGCTTTCGACGTGGATCGGCGCCTGGCGATAGAGCGGCTCGCGTTCGGCCTTCAATCTGAGCAGCGTCTCGCGCGGATCGCCCTGTTGCAGCAACGGGCGGTTGGCCTTGCGCGCCACCCGATCGAACAGGGTATCGACATCGCTGTCGAGCCATACAGCGATGCCGTGGTCGAGGATCAGCGCTCGCGTTGCCGGGTCGACGAAAGCCCCGCCGCCGGTGGCAATCACGTTGCCCACCGCTTCGCGCCGCTCGTCGAGCAGCCGAGCGATTACCCGTCGCTCGCCGCCCCGAAAATAGGCCTCGCCATAGCGTTCGAAGATCTCGGGGATCGACATCTGCGCCGCCTGCTCGATGGCCTCGTCGGCGTCGACGAAGCCGAACCCCAGCACCGCCGCCAGCCGTTTGCCTACGCTCGTCTTGCCTACGCCCATCATCCCGACCAGCACGACCGGTCGATCGATCCGGCGCGCCAAGGCCTCGATCTCGCGCGGGCTGGGGGTGCTGGCTTCGACATCCATTGCGGCGCCGCGTATAGATGGGCTAGGCAGCGGCGCAAGCGCAGGTGCGGTACCGATCGTGTGGCGGGCCGCGAATGCTTGAAGAGGTCGCGTGAGTCGCTGGACATGGATTTGGACGCTGGCGTTGCTGGCCCTTGCCGCGCTCATCGCCTGGGCATGGATCGACGGAGGAAGGCGGCAGGTCGCATGGATCGAGGAGCCGATCGAAGTACCGGCGGACGCGCAATGAGCGTGCGCGCGCGATGGCTGGCGGGCGCGCTCGTCGCGGTCAGCTCGGCGATGGCGCTCGCCCAGGATGCGCCCGAATCGCTGCTCCCGCCCGGGTTCGACCAGCCCGCACCCACCCCGGCGCCCGCTCCGCGGCCCAGTGCCCGGCCTGCTCCGGCACCTGCAGCAGGTGTTGGCGGAACTTCGGTCCCCATGATCCAGCCCTTGCCCGGACCGGGCGCGTCAGCCGCGCCCCGCGCGCCTTCCGGCCCGTCGATCGCCGATCAGATCGATCCCGCGCTGCTCCAGGAGCTGATCGACGCCCAGCGCCCGCGCGCCGACATCCCCCCCCAGCAGGCGCGCAGCCTGATCCACACGGGGATTCTGGACGAAGCCGACGGCGGCTTGCCCGGGGACGATACCCGCGTCCTCAACGGCAGTTATGTGCGCACTGTGCTCGAAGGCACCAAGAGCCCACTGGTTTCGCGCTGGGGCTCGATCCTGCTGCGCCGCGCGTTGGTCAGCCGGTTGACCGTTCCCGCGGGGATGAATGGCGCCGACTGGGTCGCGCTGCGCGCCCGGGTTTTGTTGCGCATGGGCGAGGTCGATGCCGCGCGCGCCATGGTCCAGCAGGTCGATAGCGGGGCGTTTACTCCCGCGCTCGAGAGCGCTGCGCTCGACGCCTACATCGCCACCTCGGACATCCTCGGCGCGTGCCCGATCGCCGCGATCACCGCGGCGCGGCGGCAGGAAGCCGAATGGCAGATGATCCGCCAGATCTGCCGCAGCTTCGAGGGCGAGGGCGCCGCTGCGATGGCCGAACTCGAGCGGTTGCGCCGCCGCGGCGTGGGCGGCGGGTATGAGAACGTTGATTTGCTGCTTGCCCAGAAATACGCCGGGTCTGCGCTGGAAAGCCGCAAGGCGGTTAAAATCGAATGGGACGGCGTCGAGGAACTGACCCCATGGCGCTATGCCATGGCGCTGGCGGTCGGGCTCGAGCCGCCCAAGGCGTTGCTCGACAAGGCCGGGCGCCGCTTCGATCCCATCGCCGCGCGCGCCCCGATGTTGCCGCTGGCCAACCGCGCCGCCGCGGCCGATTTCGCCGCAGGCAGTGGCATCCTGTCGAGCGCGGCAATGGTCGACCTGTGGTCGCAGATATTCGGCGACGAGGATGTCGGGGGCGAGTGGAAAGCAAATGCGGCAACGCTTCGGCAGGCCTACGTCGCCTCCGAACCATCTGCCCGGCTGACTGCGATGCAATCGTTGTGGGGCGCCTCCAGCGACCCGCAGCGCGCCCATTCGCGCCAGGTCCTGACCGCCTATGCCGCGGCGCGGATGCCGACGACCGCCGATTTTGCCGACAGTTCGGGCGAGCTGATCGCCTCGATGCTTACCGCCGGGCTCGATCGCAACGCGGCGCGGTGGCGACAGGTGGTCGATGTGGGCGGCCAGGGCTGGGCCCTGCTGGTTCTGGGCACGCCGGGCACCGTCCAGGTGCGCAAGGGTGCGCTGTCGGCTTTCTACGACGACGATCCCAGCGAAGCCTCGGCACGATCGAGGCTGTTGCTCGCCGGGCTGTACGGGCTGGGCCGGGTCGATCGCGATGTCGCGGGCGATTTCGCTGGCGATGTTGGGGTCGATCTCAATCGCCAGTCCCGCTGGACCAGGGCGATCAAGGCGGCGGCGGACAGTGGCAACACTACGCTTGTCGCGCTGCTGGCCGGAGCAGGTATGCAGGGCGAAAGCTGGAAGCAGATGACCCCGCTGGCGCTCTATCACATCATCTCCGCGCTGCGCCGGGTGGGGCTCGAGCCCGAAGCGCGGATGATCGCCGCCGAAGCGGTGGCGCGGGCCTGACGACGGCGGAAGTCGAAGCCTTTCTCGCCATGCTCGCCGCCGAGCGTGGCGCGGCGGCAAATACGCTTGCCGCCTATCGCCGCGATCTGGCTGGTGCGAGCGCGATCATTGGCGATCTCGTCGGCGCCGGGCGCGTCGATTTGGCGCGGCTTGGCGGGGCGTGGAGCGGACTCGCGCCGTCCTCGCTGGCGCGTAAATGCTCGGCGTTGCGCCAGTTTTACGGTTTTCTGGTCGACGAAGGGCTGCGCAGCGACGATCCTTCGCCCGCGCTGCCCCGTCCGCGAGCGCGCCGCCCGCTGCCGCGGCTGCTCGACCACACCGAAATCGCCCGGTTGTTTGCAACCGCCGAGGACGAGGCCGCGGGCGGTTTGCCCGGAGCGATGCGGATGCTCGCGTTACTCGAACTGCTCTATGGATCGGGCTTGCGCGCTACCGAACTGGTCTCGCTTCCGCTGGCCGCGGTGCCGCGCGATGCGCCGCTGCTGACCGTGACCGGGAAGGGCGGGCAGCAGCGCATGGTTCCGGTTGGCGCGCGCGCAGGCAAGGCGCTGCAGCGCTGGCTGGCGGTGCGCGAGGCCGGGTCACGCTGGCTGTTTCCCTCGCGCGGCAAGCACCTTTCGCGCGTTCGTCTGTTCCAGCTGCTCCGCGAGCTGGCGGGGCGGGCGGAGATCGATCCGGCGCGCGTCAGCCCGCACGTACTGCGCCACGCCTTTGCCACGCATCTCCTCGAAGGCGGCGCGGACTTACGCGTGCTTCAGACGCTGCTCGGCCACGCTGACATCGCCACCACCCAGATCTACACCCACGTCGACAACGCGCGGCTGGTGGCGCTGGTCAACGCCCACCATCCGCTCGCCAATCCCCGCCCCTTGCCCCTGCGCGCGCGGGCGACTAGCGCCGCGCGATGATTTCCTACCTCGAATTCGAGAAGCCCGTGGCGACGCTCGACGCCAAGATCGCCGAACTGCGCCAGACTGCCGAGGGGGGCGAAGTCCAGGTTAGCGCCGAGATTCGCCGCCTCGAACAGAAGTCGGCCGAGCTGTTGAGCAGCACTTACGCCGCGCTCACCGCGTGGCAGAAGACCCAGGTGGCGCGCCACCCGATGCGTCCGCACTTCGTCGATTACGTAGCGCTCATGTTCGAGGACTTCATCCCGCTCGGCGGCGACCGCCTGTTTGGCGAAGACCAGGCGATCGTCGGCGGCCCGGCACGGATCGCGGGGCGCAAGGTGATGCTGATCGGGCACGAAAAGGGCAACGACACCGCCAGCCGCATTCGTCACAATTTCGGCATGGGCAAGCCCGAGGGCTATCGCAAGGCGATCCGCCTGATGGAGCTGGCGGGGCGCTTCAAGCTGCCGGTGGTCACGCTGGTCGATACATCGGGCGCGTTCCCCGGGGTCGAGGCCGAAGAGCGCGGCCAGGCCGAGGCGATCGCGCGTTCGACCGAGGCGTGCCTGGCTTTGCCGGTTCCCATGGTCGCCGCGATCGTGGGCGAGGGCGGATCGGGCGGTGCGGTCGCGCTGGCCAGCGCCGAGCGCGTGCTGATGCTCGAACACGCGGTCTATTCGGTGATCTCGCCCGAGGCTGGCGCGTCGATCCTCTGGCGCACCGCGGACAAGGCGCAGGAAATGGCCGAGGCGATGAAGACTACCGCGCAGGATTTGCTTGCGCTCAACGTGATCGACCGGATCGTTCCCGAGCCGGTCGGCGGTGCGCATCGCGATCCAGCGGCCACCGCTGGGGCGCTGAGCGCGGCCATAGTCGAAGAGCTCGACGCGCTTGCGGGAAAATCCGGCTCTGAATTGCGAACCGAACGCGCGCGCCGGTTCCTTCAGATTGGCGAAAGCTCCTGACGCCGATGGGAACCTTCGCCAATGCCGCGCGGTTCTAAATGGCAACAGACCAAATTCGCAGCCGCGGACGATCTTCGGCCGCGCCGTGCCTTGAGGAGTATCCCATGATCCGCCGTCCCCGCAACTCTTTGCGCATTGCCGCCCTGCTGACTGGCGCAGCCCTGAGCATAGCACCCCTTTCCGCGCAGACCGCGCGCAATATCAGCCAGTCGGACAAGGCGTCGGGTGCCAAAGCCAATCCCGAACTGACCGCAGAATTCGGCGGTGCGGTCTCGGGTCCGCAGGCCACCTACGTGGCGGGCGTCGGCAAAAATATCGCAATACAATCTGGCCTGAGCAACGCGCGAGACGATTTTACCGTCACGCTGCTCAATTCGGCGATCAACAATGCTTTCGCGGTTCCCGGAGGCTACGTCTACACCACCCGCCAGCTGGTCGCCTTGATGAACAACGAGGCCGAGCTGGCCGGGGTTCTCGGGCATGAAGTTGCCCACGTTGCGGCCCGGCACTCGAAAAAGCGGCAAAGCGCGGCGACGCGCAATTCGATCCTGGGAGTGCTCGGCACCGTGCTGTCGGGCGCGATTTTGGGCAACAACGCGCTGGGGCAACTGGGCCAGCGGGTCTTTTCACAAGGTTCGCAGCTGCTCACGCTGCAGTTCTCGCGAGGGCAGGAAACGCAGGCCGACAATCTCGGCATCCAGTACCTGAGGAGCGCCGGCTACGATCCGCGCGCGATGGGCACGGTGCTGCAGAGCCTGGCCAACCAGAACGCGCTCGATTCGCGGATCATGGGGAGGGCAGATAACCGCATGCCGGAGTGGGCGAGCACCCACCCCGATCCGGCCTCGCGCGTGCGCGCCGCGCTCGCACGCGCTGGCACCGCGACATCCGGAATCACCAACCGCGATATATTCCTGACCCGGATCGACGGGATCATGTACGGCGACGATCCCAAGCAAGGCGTGGTCGAGGGCAACCGCTTTACCCATCCCGATCTGCGCCTGTCCTTCCAGGCGCCGAACGGCTTTTACGTGATGAACGGCACGCGTTCGGTTTCCATCGGCGGGCAATCTGGCAAGGGCGAGTTTTCGACTGCGCCGCACAACGGCAATCTGGAAAGCTATATCCGTTCGGTATTCAACAGCCTGGGTGGCCAGAACCAGGCGCAGATCCCGATTTCCCAGCTCGAGCGGACCACCGTGAACGGCATTCCAGCCGCCTATGGCGTGGCACGGGTCGCTTCTGGCGGGAGTCAGGTCGATGTCGTGGTTTTCGCCTACGAGTTCTCGAACAGCCAGGCATTCCACTTCGTCACGATTTCGCCCGCGGGGCGCAGCGGGACGTTCGATCCGATGTTCCGCTCGCTGCGGCGGATCAGCGCGAGCGAAGCGGCTGGGATCAAGCCGCGGCGGATCGACATCGTCACCGCACGCGCGGGCGATACGGTCCGCTCGCTAGCGGGGCGGATGGCCTACACCGACTATCAGCTCGAGCGGTTTCTGGTGCTCAACGGCCTGTCGGCCAATTCCGCGCTGACGCCGGGACTGAAGCTCAAGGTGGTGGTTTACTGATCGCCGGGCGACACCCAAACAAAAAAGGGCGGCGGGATTGCCCCGCCGCCCTCGTTGTTCGCTAACCGAGCGAAATTACGGTGTGACCGTGTTGCTCTTCGCGATCTCGTCCGAGGTCGTCTGGAAGGTCGTCGAAAGGTTGTCGCCAAGGGCACCCAACGCGGTGATTGCGGCAACGGCGATAAGCGCGGCGATCAGGCCATATTCGATCGCGGTGGCGCCGGCTTCGTCGTTCTTGAGGTTACGGAAAAACTTCATGGTCGGTCTCCTGGTTGCAGTCTTCGTCTACCCGGCTCTTTCCGAACAATTCCCGGAACAAGCGTGTCCGGAATTACAGCCGAATTCTTTAAAAACGTTTAAGGTGTCGTCGGAACGATCTTGGCTTGAACGGTGTTGAACATGCCGCTCGCCGAGCCAGCAAAGCTGTTCAGCGCACCGAGGATCGCGACCACGATCAGCGCGGCGATCAGGCCATATTCGATGGCGGTCGCGGCCTTGTTGTCGCGAAGAATAAGCCGCATGATTTCGCGCATGGCTGGCAAACTTCCCCCCGTCCCCATTCATCCCGAAGCCTCATTGGCCCAGCCGTATTAAGAAAAAGTTGAGAAGCGCGTTGCCGATGGAAAATATCCCGACAGCCATCAGCGTGGTCTGCATCGCACTGATCGACGATCTCGGGCGCGTGCTTCTGCAAAAGCGGCGCCCGGGATCGCGACACGGCGGGCTGTGGGAGTTGCCCGGCGGTAAAGTCGAGCCCGGAGAATCGGCCAAAGCCGCGCTTGTCCGTGAGATTGCCGAGGAACTAGGCATCGCGGTTGCGCCGGACGACCTTCGGCCGGCAGGCATTAGCGCCGAGGGTCCGGGGAAAGAGTTGGCGCTTGTCCTGATTCTTTACAGTTGCATTCGCTGGTGCGGCGAGCCGCGCTGCCTGGATGGCGAGGCGATTGGCTGGTTCGCCCCCCGCGATGCGGCCAAGCTGGCGGTTCCGCCCCTCGACCGCCCGTTTATCGAACGCCTTCCCGAGATCATCGGCCATGCCATCGGTTAGGGGATTGCCAAGCCCGAACCCGTCACCTATCTGCGCCGCTCAACGCGCCCGTAGCTCAGCTGGATAGAGCATCAGACTACGAATCTGAGGGTCGGACGTTCGAATCGTTCCGGGCGCGCCAATTTTTTTAAACAAGTACTTTTCCGCCACCCCCGTCACGAACCGACGGGACGAGCCTCGATCGCGCGGTCTTCGTGTCAGGTCCGTTCGATAATGACGGCCGGAGCCATTCCGCCCGCGGCGCACATCGTGACCAGGCCGTAGCGCCCACCGGCCCGCTTAAGTTCGACTAGGCCGAAACCAGCGCGCCAACCACGCTTTCGAACAGCGCCCGGCCGTCACTGCCGCCGTGCGCGGGTTCGATTGCGCGTTCGGGGTGGGGCATCATTCCCAATACATTGCCCTGTGCGCTGAGCACGCCCGCGATTCCGAGCGCCGATCCGTTGACCTGCTCGGCATAGCGGAACGCGACGCGACCCTCGTTCTCGAGCCGATCAAGCGTGGCCTGGTCGGCGAAGTAGTTGCCGTCATGATGCGCAACGGGAATCGTAATCCGCTGGCCCGCGGCGTAGCCCGAAGTGAACAGCGACTGGCTGGTCTCGACCGTCAGCGCCGCCTCGCGACAGACGAAGCGGATGCCGGCGTTGCGCATCAGCGCGCCCGGCAGCAGCCCGGCTTCGGTCAGCACCTGAAAGCCGTTGCACACGCCCAGCACCGCGATCCCGCGGTTGGCCGCGGCGATCACCGCCTGCATGATCGGGCTGCGCGCCGCCATCGCGCCCGAGCGCAAATAGTCGCCATAGGAAAACCCGCCGGGCAGAGCGATGAAATCGAGCCCCGATGGCAGCTCGGCGTCGCCGTGCCAGACGCGGTGGACCGAGCCGCCGCAAACCTGCTCGATCGCCACCGCCATGTCGCGGTCGCAGTTCGAGCCGGGGAAGGTGACGACCGCGGCAGAAAAGCTGCTCACGCTACCGCCTCCGCCACCTTTTCGATCCGGTAGTTCTCGATCACCATGTTGGCGAGCAGCTTGCGGCACATCTCGTCGAGCGCGGCATCGCCCGTATCGTCGGCGACGTCGAGCTCGATCAGCCGTCCGGCGCGCACGTCGCGCACCCCGGCAAAGCCCAGCCCCTCCAGCGCGTGGTGGATCGCGCGGCCCTGGGGATCGAGCACTCCGTTCTTGAGACTGACGTGGACGCGGATTTTCATGCTGCGCGCTCCTGATGGGACGGGTTCGGGCGCCTATGCCGGGCGTTCGGTCTTCGCGCAATGTCGCTGGCAAGGCGAGCGGGGATGATTACGGCAGCGCAGCGCTGGTGGGCAGAACGATGATCTCCACCGCGCGGCCCGGCGCGAGATAGCGCCGCGCGAGTGTTTGCACGTCCTTGGCGGTGACGGCCTTCAGCCGCGCCGGGAATTGGGCGTAGCGGTCGATCAAATCGGGCTTGCTCTGCGCGCGATCAACCAGATTCAGCCAGCCGGCGTTGGTCTTGAGCAAGTTTGCGTTCTGCTCGGCCAGCGGCGCCAGGGCGCGAGCCAGATCGTCTTCGCCGACCGGGTTGTCGCGCAGGCCGCGAACGATCTGCCCGATCGCCTCGCGCGTCGCAGCGAGGTCGGCGACATTGACCGAGGCGGTCACGGTGAATTCGCCATAGCCAGGATAAGTCCGCGAAAGACCGCTCGAGGCGGAGGGTGAGTAGCTCTTGCCCAGCTTCTCGCGGATGCCGTCGGTGAGTTTCAGCCGCATCACGCGCTCGAGCGCTTCCAGTCCCATCGCTTCGACCGGATCGGCGTCGTCGCGGGTGGGCCAGACGAGGCGCACGATCGACTGGCTGGGATCGCCGGTGTGGCGGACGATCGTCGCGCCGCGTCCTTCGGTGAAGCTGCGTTTGCGGGATTCGGTATAGGCGCCAAACGCCGCCTCGCGCGCAGGCAGCGCGCCGAAGGTTCTGGCAACCAGCGCGATCGCCTGCTCCTCGTCGATATCGCCGACCAGGCCGATCTCGATCGCGCCGCGCGCGAGCCGGTCCCCGATGTCGGCCTTGAGCTTGGCGAAAGTCAGCGCCTGGTAGGAATCGGGCGTGCCCAGCGAATAGCGCGGATCGCTGCCTGAAACGATGCTGCCCGCGCTGTTGTTCAGTGCCGCGGCAGGGGTGGCGAAGGCCTGTGCAAAGAAGTTGGCGATATTGAGCTTGTACTGTTCCTCGCCTTCGGGGCGATAGCCGGCATCGGCGACGTAGGCCGTCAGCAGCTGGAGCTGGAGCTCGAGGTCGGCGGGGGTGGTGATCGTGCGCGATACAAAGGCGTCACCGGCTGTGGAAAGCCCGCCGCCGACGGTCCGACCGGCGAGGATCGACTGCAGTTCGTCCTGGCTGTGCTTCCCCAGCCCGCCCACGGTCAGGAACGGGGTCATCTCGGTCGCCCGCGGATTCTCGCGGGTGTCCAGCAGGTCGCCGCCGTCGATCGCCACGCTCACGCGCACGCGGTCTTGTTCGAGTGCGGTCTGCTTGAGATTGAGCATCACCCCGTTGGTGAAGCGCACCGTGCGGATGCCCAGAACGGGATCGCGGGTGTCCGATTCGACAGCGGAGGGCGGGCCGAAATCGGTATAGGCCCAGCCGTTTTCGGCGCCCTGCGTACCGCGCGAAAGCTTGCCCTTGGCGGCCTGCTTCCACGCATTGCGAATGGCTTCGGCCCCGCCCACCGGCGGGGTACGGCCCTGGAGCCGGATCAGAGGAGCGTCGAGTGGCACGGCTTCCTGACGAAGCGCATCCATCACGGCCCGGGGGGTAATCGCCGGAATGAACGCTTCCAGCCGTTCGAGCGAGCTTTGCGGGGTGGTCGGGACTTGCTCGTCTTCGACCAGTGCCAGCGCGGCTGCCACCAGCGCGGTATTGGTGCGGGTGTCGGCCGATCGCGCCGCGTTCACTCCGCGGGAGCGGATGTTGGAGACTTGCTCAGCGACTTCCGCGGCGGTGAAGCCGAATTTTATCGCACGCCGGTATTCTTCGCCTGCCGCAACCAGCCCGCGTTCCCACTTGCCGTCCACCACATCGACGATCAGGTTGGAGGTGCGGCCGATCTTGAACACGTCCGAGGTGCCGAATCCTGCGCCGCGGAACGGCGGATCGACCTGCCGCGCGACGCGCTGGAGGCGGCGGTTGACGATGCCATAGCCGATCTCGCGCAGCAGCGCGGTGCGGCGGTTGGCGGCTGTATCGGGCTCGTCGAGCCAGCGTCCGTGGCGCGATATGGTAACCCGTTCGGACAGCGCCGGATCGATGAAAACGTCGGTCTCGCCCTTCTGCGCCGGATCGACCTTGCCGGGACCGGGCCGCGGGGTTTGCGCACGCGCTGGCCAGGTGCCGAAGCGGGCGACGATCTTCTGCTCGACCAGCGCCGGGTCGAAATCGCCGATCACCACCAGTGTGGTGTCGGCGGGGGTATACTCGCGCGTCCAGAATGCCTTGAGGGAAGCACCTGTCGCGGCAGTCAGCGTTTCGGGCACTCCGATCGGCAATCGCGTGGGGTAGCGCGCCTGAGGATAGAAGAACGCCAGTTGGTCTTCCAGGTTGCGGCGGGCGTATGTCAGGCTGTCGCGCAGTTCGGACAGCACCACGCCGCGCTCGCGCTCTACCGCCTCGTCGTCGAACTTCAGTTCGCTCGCGGTTTCGCGCATCAGCATCAGCGCGGTTTCGAGCAGCTTGGGGTCGTTGCGCGGCAGGTCGAGCTTGTACTGGGTCTGCTCGAACCCGGTCGAGGCGTTGGTATCGGCGCCGAACGCAAGCCCGTTGCGCTCGAGCAACTGGACCATCTCGCCCTCGGGCACGTTGGTCGAACCGTTGAACGCCATGTGCTCAACGAAATGGGCAAAGCCGCGCTCGTCCTCGCCCTCGTCGAGCGATCCGGTCTCGATTTCCATCCGCACAAGCGCGGTCTTTTCGGGGCGCTGGTTCTGGCGGATGATATAGCGCATACCATTGGCGAGCTTGCCGAAGCGGAAAGCGGGATCGACCGGCAGGTCGCTCGCCTGGAACGCCCAGTCGGCCTTGGCAACGCCTGGCCCGACTGGCGTCGATACCGATGGACGCGGGGTGGCGGCGCAGGCGGTGAGGCAAAGTGCGCCAAGCAACGTCAAAATCAACCGTCGCCCCTGCGCAGGCAGGGGCCCAACGGGATTATCCATCAGGCGGACCATCTATGTTGCGAACTTATCTAGGCCCCTGCCTGCGCAGGGGCGACGGTGAGATTCAGAATTGAGATCGTGGAGGCACGGCCCACGCCTATTTCTTCCCTCGCAGCTTGCGGTGGTGCGAGAGGTCGAACACTTCGCTCGGCCCGCCGTCTTCCTGGAGCAGACCGAGCCGGCGTGCGACTTCCTGGTAGGCTTCCGATTCGCCCCCCAGATCGCGGCGGAAGCGATCCTTGTCGAGCTTTTCGCCGGTGGTCATGTCCCACAGGCGGCATCCGTCAGGGCTGATTTCGTCGGCCAGGATCACCCGGCTGTAGTCGCCGTCCCAGATCCGCCCGAACTCCAGCTTGAAATCGATCAGCCGGATGTTGATCGTGGCGAACATCCCGCAAAGGAAATCGTTCACCCGGATCGCCATCGACGACATGTCCTGCATCTCGTCGTTGTTGGCCCAGCCGAAGCAGGCGATGTGCTCCTCGCCGACTAGCGGATCGCCCAGCGCATCGTCCTTGTAGTAGTATTCGATCAGGGTATGGGGCAGCGGCTCGCCTTCCTCGATCCCCAGACGCTTCGACAGGCTGCCCGCGGCAACGTTGCGCACCACGACCTCGATCGGGATGATCTCGACCTGGCGGATCAGCTGCTCGCGCATGTTGAGCCGGCGGATGAAGTGGGTGGGGATGCCAATGTGCGATAGGCGGGTATAGACATACTCGCTGATGCGGTTGTTGATCACGCCCTTGCCGTTGATCGTGCCGCGCTTTTGCGCGTTGAATGCGGTGGCATCGTCCTTGAAGTACTGGATGATCGTGCCGGGCTCGGGTCCTTCGTAAAGGATCTTGGCCTTGCCTTCGTAGATCTGGCGGCGGCGGGACATGGCGATTCCTGAAACAGCAATTGAAACGACAAGCCCCGGCGCCGATGCGCCGTGACGTACGGCGGCGTCGGAAGGGCCGGGGCGTTAGCCTGCGGCTATAGAGGACGGGGGCCGCAAAGGCAAACCGCTCCGTTTCGGCTCATCTCACTGGCGGGTGGACAGTCGCGGACTAATCGGTACGCTGATACGATGGCCACGCAGGATGTTCCCGCCGACAAGCGAGTCCGTTCCCGCCCCGGCGGTCAGGCCGAGCGCAGCGCCGCGACGCGGGCCAAGCTGATCAGCGCGACGATCGCCACCCTCAACGCGCTGGGCTATGCCGCGACCACCACGATCGAGGTCGTGCGCCGAGCGCGCGTCAGCCGCGGGGCCATGCTCCACCACTTCAGCACCCGCGCCGACTTGTTGCTGGCAACCGCCGAGCACATCCTGCGCGAACAGGAGATCGAGCGACGCGACGTGTTGCGCACGGTCGAACGGGGTGAGCCCCGGTTCTTCTCGATCACCGATGCGATGTGGAACACGATGCAACAGCCCGAGGCTGTCGCTGTGACCGAGATCATGCTCGGCGGGCGCAGCGATCCCGAGATCCACGCGCCTTTCTCCGCGCTGATGAAAGGGTTCAACCGCCGCCTGCTCGACGGTCCGAACGAAGTTGCCGACGACTTCGGCTATACCAATGGGCGGCTGGTCCGGGCGATGGCACGGCTACATGTCGCCGCGATGCGTGGGCTGGTGATCGACAAGCTTTATTGGGACGAGGACGACACCAGCATCAACGACGCGTTCGAGTTGCTCGTCTGGTACAAGGGTCTGGTGATGCGTCGCCTGGATGATCCGGCGTTCGCCACGGTGGTGCCAACGCGTGACCGTCCGTTGCGCCCTAAGCCGCTGAGTTGAGGCATTTGTGCAACAGGAGTTGGGCTGCACGACTCTGCCAATGCAATCAGCGTTGACTGTATTGGCGGGTCATCGCACCTTGGCATGACAACTACCGGTCGGCGCATCCGCGCCTTCCGCAAACCGGAGCCAGGGCGGGCAATGCCGAATTCGGTACCCACGCCTGCGAGAATTAATCAATCGGAACCAGCAGGTTCTGAAGCAGGGAGAATTCGGATGTCGAGATCGGCTTTTCGTACCGCGACTTCATTGGCGGCTTTCGCACTGGCTTCGGCTTGGGGCCTTCCTGCATTCGCGCAGGATAGCACGGCCACGCTGCCGCAAGACTCCGAGGCAGATGCTCCGGCCGGCGCCGACATTGTCGTCACCGGATCGCTGATCCGTGGATCGAGCGAACAAGCGCCGGCTCCCGTCGACGTAATCACCGCCGAGGAGCTAGCCAAGCAGGGATCGCCTTCGGTTATCGATCTGATCAAGAATCTGCCGACCTCGAACGGCATCATCGGCGACGCCAACCAGTTCGATTCGCGCTCCCAGGGCAACGAAGGCGCCGCTTCGATCAACTTGCGCGGACTTGGTCCGCAGCGCACGCTGGTGCTCCTGAACGGCAAGCGCATCGTGCAGTCGGGCTTCGGCGTTCCGCTGGTCGATGTGAACCTCATTCCCTCGGCCGCGATCGGCCGGGTCGAGGTGCTGAAGGATGGTGCCGCGGCGACTTATGGCTCCGACGCGATCGCCGGCGTGGTCAACTTCATCACCAAGACCAACCAGGAAGGCTTCCTGGTTTCGGGCGACTACCGCTACATCGAAGGGTCGAAGGGCGATTACGGCGGCGCGGTCAGCTTCGGACACGAAGAAGATGGGTTCCGGGTATTCCTTTCGGCCGGCTATCAGCAGCGCTCGCAGCTTCAGACCATCGATCGCGACTTCACCGTAAGGCCGTTTCCGGAAAATCCACAGGGCGGGTATTCGGGCGGCGGCAATCCCGGCAACTTCGACTTCAACGGCTTTGCCCCGTTCACCGATCCCGTCAGCGGTCGCGCGTTCGGCCCGGTCAACTTCATCCGCGACCTCGGTTGCGAGACAGTCGGCGGTTTCCGCAGCCAGCCCGGTTCGACCGTGGACCGCTGCTTCACCAATTTCGCGCAGTTCGACAACCTCGTCGAGCCCGAGAAGCGCTTCCAGATATTCATGGATACGGAGTTTGAACTTACCGACAGCACCACACTGCGGTTGAACGGGCTGTGGGGACATTCCGACACCCAGATCACGACTTCGCCGAGCTACCTGCCGACGCTGCCGCCCTCTGCCAACGCTGCGTTGGGCGGTGCCGGGTTCTTCCAGATCCCGACTTACGCGCCCGCGCTGCGCGATTACTGCCGCACCTTTGGCGTGGTAGCGGGTTGCTCCGTCGATGCGGCCGGCAATCCGACCCAGCCCGCGCTCGCTTTCCCGGTGCTTGCCCGCCCGCTGTTCCTCAGCGGCAACCCTCTGTTCGACAACAAGCGCGGATCGGCGGTGTCCGATCGCGAATCGGATCAGTTCCTGGCGTCGGCAGAGATCCGCTCGACGCTCAGCGACTCGCTCGATCTGACCGCCGGGGTGACGTACAGCGAATACGACCGGGTCGTGTTCGGCACCGATACGCTGGGCGATCTGTTCCAGAACGCGCTCGCCGGATTCGGTGGCCCTAATTGCGCTTTCGCCTCGACCGCGTCGCGCGCCGGGCTCACTCCCACGCAGCTCGCCGCGGTCGCCGGAACCCAAGGCTGCACCTTCTTCAACCCGTTCTCGACCGCGATCCAGGTCAACCCGGTGACCGGGCAGACCAACCCCAACTTCGCGGGAAGCCGCGGCACCAATGGCTTGTCTGCCACGCCCGGCGCGGGGCTGGTCAACGACGTCGCCACGATAGGCAACTTCTTCCGGCAGGACCTGAGCACGGTCGCCAACACCCGCCAGTGGGTAGCCGATCTGGTGTTGTCCGGCCAATCGGGCTTCAACCTGCCGGGTGGGCAGGTGGGCTTCGCGGTCGGCGCACAATATCGCAAGAACTACTACTCGCGCACGTACAGCCCGATCAACAACCTCGACTTCTTCCCGTGCCCCGGAACCCCGCTCAATCCGGCGGCAACCTGCACGCCGCAAACCGGCGCGCTGGGATTCCTCGGCACCAACCGGAACATCCGCTCGAACGCAGACGTATATGCCGCGTTTGCCGAACTCCAGCTCCCGATCACCGATGCGGTCCAGGTCCAGCTTTCGGCACGTTACGAGGATTACGGCGGGGCGGTGGGCTCGACATTCGATCCCCAGGCGCGCGTGAAAATCGAACTGACCGACTGGCTTTCGGTTCGCGGCGGCGCGGGCACGACCTTCCGCGGACCTCCTCCGCAGAACCTTTCGGGTAACCTCACTTCGCTTCAGGTGATCGGCACCGCGTTCCGCGCGATCGATATCACCGGCAACCCCGACCTGGCACCGGAGAGCGCGACGACCTACAGCGGGGGAGTGATCGTCGACACCGGGATATTCAAAGCCAGCCTCGACTATTTCCGCTACGAGTTCGACGGACCGATCGAGAGCGAACCCGTCTCGTGAATCGTCACCGCGTTGTTCGGCGCCAGCGGCACGGCTAACTGCAACAACCCGGCTTTCGCCGCACTGCAGGCGCGTTTTACCTTCACCGCCGCAGGTTGCGGCATCGGCAATGTCCAGCGCTTGCGGACCAATGTGATCAACTCCGCCGATATCAAGACCTCGGGCATCGACTTCCAGGCCTCGCTTCAGGACGACTTCGGCGATCTCGAACTGACCGGCGGCGTGAGCGGTACTTACGTAATCGATTACAAAGTCGATGACGTGACTGTCGAGGGGATCTTGGTCCAGCCTGCGTTCGACGGTGTGGGATTGCTCAACTTCCAGACGTCGGCCTATCCGCTGCCCCAATGGAAGGGCAACGCCTATATCCAGGGCGAGACCGGACCGCATTCGCTGCGAGTCCAGTACAACTACATCGACGGCTACACCGATCAGCGCACCACTATCTTCACCGGAGCGGCCAATGCCGGCACACTCGCCGGCGCGACGGTGGCGACAGGAAAGCAGATCGGCAGCTTCAAGACGATCGATGCGACCTATCGTCTGGCGCTCGACACCGGCACCACGGTCTCGGTCTCGGCGCTCAACATCCTGGACAAGGATCCTCCGTTCGCTCGGCTTGATTTCAACTACGATCCATTCACCGCAAGCCCGCTTGGCTTCACGGTGAAGGTCGCGGTTTCTCAGGCGTTCTGAGCGTCCAGGACAACCCCGGGCGGGTGAACTGCCCGGGGTTGCCGTTCCAGGTGCCTTCGCCCATGCTATCCGCATAAATCGGGAGCAGGGCGGATGAGCGTGGGCGCGTGCGCGGGCTGAGGGTCGGGCTGCCTGGCGGCGGATCGTCGGGTACGACCGTCCCCATGCTGGTGCGCAATGCAGCCTTGGTGAGTCACGATGCCCACAGCGTCGGCGAGGCGTTTCGAGGGCTGCTGAGGCATGCGCGCCCTGAGGCGGACCCGAGGTGAGCGAAGTTGCGCGCGATCGGCAAGAGCCGGCGGTTGAGTCCGATAGGCCCCCGGTCATCGTGCTCGCCGCCGCGAAGGGCCAGACCGAACGCGAGCTCATCCAGGACTGGCTCGCACCGGGGGAAGGGCCGGACGCCCAACTGTTCGTGTTCGAGCGCCAGGACGGTCCGTCTTCGGCGGATGTCGCTCGCCTCGTCGCCTCGCTCGACGACGACCGTGTGATCCTCGCGCCCGTGCGGGTCGCCTGGCTCGCGCCCGAGCACGGCGGGAGGCGCGTCGTGGAGTGGCGTGATCTCCTATCGGGCAACGATCCGCGCTACCCTTCGGAACGGCTCAAGCGTCGGCTTGTGGCGCTTGGTGAAACCGGGCGCTGGGTCATCGCCGAGGCCGAATCCGCGGCGCTTTCCACGCTGCGCGCGCGGTGGAAGCAGCGCACCGGCGGCGGGATCGATTCCGACTTTGCCGGGTTCGTCGCGCGCCAGGCCGAGCTAGCTCTCGAACGCGCCGAAGTCCGGGTGCAGGGCCGCCGCTACAAGGCACCGCGGATTGCGCCCGAGGATGTGGCGGCCACGCCGGGCTATCGTGAAGGGCTTGCGCGCCTCGCCACTGACTTGGGCCAATCCGAAGCCGAGCTTCGTGCCGAAGCCGCGGGCTATCTCCACGAACTGCGCACCGAGCGCAGTCCGCTGGTGCTCGACCTGATCATGCGGTTCTTCCGCTGGGCCTATTCGCGCGCCTATGGCGAGATCGACCTGATCGAAGGCCAGGTTGCGGCGCTCGGGCCGCTGATGGCCCGCTATCCGGCGCTGATCCTGCCCAGCCACAAGGCCAACCTCGACGCGCCGATCGTCGATACCGTGTTGTGGGAGCACGGCCTGCCGCCACCGACCCTGTTCGCCGGGATCAACATGAGCTTCTGGCCGATGGGTCCGTTGATGCGCAAGGCGGGGCGGATTTTCGTGCGGCGGGGGATCGCCGACAATCCGGTCTATCGCTTCGCGCTGCGCGAATACCTCGCCTACATGATCGAGCGACGGTTCAGCCTTGAATGGTTTCCCGAAGGCACCCGCTCGCGAACCGGCAAGCTGCTCCCGCCCAAGCTGGGGCTGATGACTTACGTGGTCGATGCCTATCGCCAAGGGCGGATCGAGGACGTCAAGCTGGTCCCGGTCGCGCTGGTCTATGACCAGGTCTACGAGACCGCCGACTTCATCCGCGAAGCGCGGGGCGAGGCCAAGCCGGCAGAATCGCTGCGCTGGATGCTGTCGTACTTGCGCGCGCTGCGGCGGCCTTATGGCAAGGCCTATCTGCGCGTCGGCGAACCGCTGTCGATGCGCGAGGCACTGGGACCGCCCGATCCCGGGCTCGATCCCAAGTCGCCCGAGGCTTTGCTGGCGATGCAGAAGCTGGCGCTGGCGGTGTCGTGGCGCACCAACCAGGTCACCCCGATCACCGGGATTGCGCTGGTCTCGTTCGCGCTCCTCGCCACAGGAGGCCGTGCGGTGCCGCGGGCGCGGCTCGAGCGATACGCGGCCCTGGCGGTGGCGCATGCTCGCACGCGCAACCAGCCGCTGGCCGACAGCGCCCGCCTCGACGAACCCGGCAAGCTCGGGACTGCGCTGGACGCGCTGATCGGCTCCGGCGTGGTAGTGCTACACGATACCGGTCACGAAATGGTCTATGGCATCGGAGGCGGCCAGCACATTGCAGCCGCGTTCTACCGCAATTCGATGCTCCACTTCGTGCTCGACCGCGCGATCGGCGAACTGGCGGTGCTGAGCGCGGCAAGCACCGCGCCAAAGGAGCGCGAAGAGGCGTTCTTCGCTGCGGCGGTGCGCAGCCGCGAGGCGCTCAAGTTCGAGTTCTTCTTCCGCGAGCGTCCCGCCTTTGAGCGCGCGATGGGTGAGGAAATGGACTTGATCGCGCCCGATTGGCGCGAGATGCTGCGCACCGCGGCGATGCCCGAAACAGCGTTCCGCGCGATCTTCGGCGGGGTCGGGACTGCGCATTCGGCGCTGCGCGCGTTTGTCGAAGCTTATTCAGTGGTCGCCGAATTGTTGGTTCGTGCCCCGCTCGATGTGCCTGCGGACCGCCAGGGGATCGTGTCCGCGGCGTGCGGGCTGGGACGCCAGTACCTGCTCGAACGGAAATTGTGCAATGCCGAGTCCGTATCGCGGCCGTTGTTCGCCACCGCGCTCGAACTGGCGGCAAATCTGCACCTGACCGAGCCCGGCCCCGACCTCGCCGAACGGCGGGGCGCCTTCCGCCAGCGCTTGCTCGTCACACTGGCGACGCTGGAAATGATCGAGACGATAACTCGCGAGACGCTGGAGGCGTAATCACCGCCCCGGGTGCGCTTCGAGCCAGTCGGCGGTGAGCGCCAGGACTTCCGCGCGCTCGGGCTCGTTGAAGATTTCGTGGAACAGGCCGGGCCAGATGCGGATCGTTTTGTCCGTACTGGCTATCGCAGCGAAGATCGGCGCGGCATCGACCGCGGAAACCAGAGCGTCGGCGTCGCCATGCATCAACAGGCAGGGGACGGTAAGCGCGCCGACCCGCGCCGGGTAGGACCGGATCGCGCGGAACATCTCGTGCGCGGTGCGCGCCGGAACTTTGCCCCGGTAGACCAGCGGATCGGCGACATAATCCGCGACCACCGCCGGGTCGCGGCTCACTGCGTTGGCGTCGAGCGCGATCATCCCGGTGCGCGGGGCGACGGCCGAAACCAGCGCCAGCAGCCAGCGCTGCATCGTGGGCAGACGGCCGCCGATCGCGGGTCCCGACAGCACCAGCCCGGAAAGCTTGTCCTGATGCCCCAGAGCATAGTTGAGCGCCAGCGATCCGCCCATGCTGTGGCCGATCAGCTTGACCGCAGTCTGACCGCTTTCGGCGCGCACCTTGTCGACCAGCGTATCGATGTCGGCATCGGCTTGCGCAAACCGCTCGATCAACGCGCGCGCGCCTTCGGACTTGCCGTGGCCGTGGTGATCGAGCGCGTGGACCGCGAACCCGCGGTCAGTCAGGAACCGCGCGACTGCGTCGTAACGCCCCGAATGTTCGGCATAGCCGTGCGCGATCACCACCTGGTCGCGCGCCGAGCCGTCGGGTAGCCAGCTCTGCGTGAAGATGCGCCGTCCGCGCGTGCCCTCAAGCCAGAATTCAGTCGCCATCGGGCCAGCTCTCCAGCGTATCGAGGAACATCTGGCGCACTTCGGCCACGTGCTTGTCGATGGTCTTTGCGCTCCACCCGCCGGTCTGCACCGGGGGCAGTACCGCGATATCGACCGTGCCCGCGCGCATCAGCTTGGCGTCGCGCCCGCCCACGTCGAGCGCGTTGCGAATCACGATCGGGACGATCGGCACGCCCGCCTGCATCGCCATGTGGAACGGGCCCTTCTTGAAAGACCCCAACGGCACGGTCATGTCGCGGATGCGGGTTCCTTCGGGGGCGATCATGATCGAATAGCCCTGCTCGATCAGTGCGGTCACTGGCTGCAACGCCTTGGCCGCCTCGGCCGCGGTGCCGCCGCTGCGCTCGACGAACGCGACGGGCATCAGCTGCGCCATCATTCGCGTGATGGGATTGCTCTTGAGCTCGGCCTTTCCCACTCCCGCCAGATCGGTGCGGACCAGCGCGCCGACGAAGAATGCGTCGAAGTTGTTGCGGTGGTTGAACAGGAACACCGCCGGGCGCTGCGCCCACAGGTTCTTGCGGCCCACGACGTTGAGCTTGACGTTGGAGGCGAGCAGCACCGAGTCCGCCCACACCGGCAGCGCCATGTTGGCGCCAGCGCGCTTGTCGCGGGTCAGCATTCCCCAGGCGAAGCCGGTGTAGAGCAGCGGCATCAGGCTGAACAAGCCGGTGGCGAAGCGGGTCAGCAGTTCGGGGGTGGTCGATCCGCGGCTCGAATGGCGCAAAACCCCCCAGCCGTGCGCCTTGGCCGCCGCGGCCAGCGCGCGGCCGGGATTGGTCGGTACCGGGTGCCCGACCGCCTCCATCAGCCCGATCTCCTCGTCGCCATCGGCGTAGAACCAGGTGTCGGCGAGCTTGGCCTTGCGCGTGCGGACGAAGCCGCGGACCGCGGCCTCCTTGCCCGGCCCCCACATCTGCGGCTCGAGCAGGCGCCCGGTCAGCACCCCGTCCTTCGCCTCGCAGACCGAGGTCATCACGTGTTCGATCCCCAGAAACCGCGCGGTCGGTTCGACCTGGAAGCGCGTCGCCGAACTGGCGATGGCGATCGTGTGGCCGGCTTTGCGGTGCGCCATCAGGATCGCGACCATTTCGGGATAGACCTTGTCGGCCAGGACCTTGTCGAACAGCTTCTCGCCCAGCGCCTCGAGCGCGTCCTCGCGCTTGCCCTTCCATTTGCCGATCGCCTGCGCGAGTAGATCCTGCATCTCGATCGCGCCCGCGACCGAGCGCGCCATTGCGGTCATCGCGTCGGCCAGGTCCATCGCGCCCATCTCGCGCCGCCGCAGCTGGTGCTGGAAGAACACGCTGGCCGAGTAGCCGTTGATCAGGGTGCCGTCGAAATCGAACACCGCGATGGTTTTCGGCCCTTGCTGCGCGGCCTCGATCCGCTTGACTGCGGCGGCGACGTCGAGCCGGGTGGCGCTGCGGCGTGAGGTGGCAGCATCGGCGAGCGCTTCGGCCGCATCCTCGCGCGCTTCGGCGCGGTCGGCGGCGTCGGGTCCGGCTGCAAACTTGCCCATCGCTGTGTCCCCGTGTTCCCCCGGCATAGGAGCAGTCTTCGCCTTCATCGGCAAGCGCCCCGGAACGATGCAGCCGGGTTGTGGTTGCGCAACTGGTGCGTCCATACCAAAGAAGGCGCGAAGCGGGGGATTTGCATGGCAGAAGTGCCGCAATCGAAATCGGTCTGGCGCTACGCGAAGGCCTCGAAGGCGCACGTCGTCGTCGATGCGGAAGAGTACTACGCAAAGATGCGCGAGGCGATGCTCGCCGCCGAGCACCGAATCATGTTGATCGGGTGGGACTTCGATACCCGCATCTTGCTGTGCCGACGCGAGCCCGGCTTTCGCGCTGCCCGCGGCGATCCGCCCGATCGGCTGGGCGACTTCATCCTGTGGCTGGCGCGGCGCAAACCGAGGCTCGAAATTCGCTTGCTCAAGTGGAATTTCGGCGCGCTCAAGATGTTTCTGCGCGGAACGATGCCGTTGCATCTCCTGCGCTGGTGGATGACCCCGGGGATCGACTTCAAGTTCGACGGTGCGCATCCCGTCGGGTGTAGCCATCACCAGAAGATCGTGGTTATCGACGATACTTTCGCGGTTTGCGGCGGGATCGACATGACCGGTGACCGCTGGGACACGTCCGCCCACATCGAGGACGATCCGCGCCGTATGCGTCCCACGGGAAAGCCTTATGGACCGTGGCACGATTGCACCATGGCGCTCGAAGGCGAAGCCGCGCGCGTGCTTGGCGACTACGGCCGCGAGCGGTGGGTGCAGGCGGGCGGCAAGGCGATGGAGCCATGCCCCCCGCGTGACGGCTCGCCATGGCCCGAATCGTTGAGTGCCGAGTTCAACGATGTCGATATCGGGCTTGCACGGACGCGTTCGAAATACGAAGATATCGTCGAGACCCGCGAGATCGAGGCGCTGTTCCTCGAACAGATCGCGCGGGCAAGGCACTTCATCTACGCCGAAAGCCAGTATTTCGCCTCGCGCAAGGTGGCCGAGGCGATCGGCGCGCGGCTCGCCGAGCCCGACCCGCCCGAGATCGTGGTGATCAACCCCGAATCCGCGGACGGCTGGCTGGAACAGGCGGCGATGGACACCGCCCGCATCCGCCTGCTCCATGCCTTGCGCGACCGCGATCACGCCAAGCGCTTCAGCCTGTGGTGCCCTTACGCCAGCAAGGGCACGCCGATTTACGTCCACGCCAAAGTGATGATCGTCGACGACGAGGTGCTGCGGGTCGGCTCGGCCAATCTCAACAATCGCTCGATGGGGCTCGACAGCGAGTTCGACGTGTTCATCGATGCGGCACGCTCGGGCGGGGATGCGGCGCGCAATGCAATTCGCAGGCTTCGCGTGTCGCTCCTGGCCGAGCACACCGGGATGGAGCCCGAGGCCGTCGCGGAGCTGCTCGACCAGAACGGCTCGATGGCGGGGATGCTCGACGCGGTCGCCAAGGGTGGCAAGTGCCTGCGCCGCTACGAAATTCGTCCGCTGACCGAGGCCGAAGAAGCCATCGCCGATGCCGAGGCGCTCGATCCCGAGCGGCCCGAGGAAATGCTGTCGTTCTACAATCGCCGCGGCCTGTTCCGTTCGCGCATCCTGCGGCGCCCGAATTGATGAAAATTGCGAGGGGATAGTGATGAACAGTCTTCATGGGCCCGACGAGGACGTCGAGAACGGCAAGGTGCCGGTGCCCGACGAGGTGCAGGAGGCAATCCGCACGCTGATCCGCTGGACCGGCGACGACCCGGGACGCGAGGGCTTGCGCGACACCCCCAAGCGCGTCGCGCGGGCATGGAAGGAATACTGCCTCGGCTATGGCGAAGACCCCGCGATCCATCTCAGCCGGGTGTTTCAGGAAGTCGGCGGCTATGACGAGCTGGTGCTGCTGAAGGATATCCCCTTCCAGTCGCACTGCGAGCACCACATGGCGCCGATCATCGGCAAGGCCTCGATCGCCTATATGCCGACCGATCGCGTGGTCGGCATCTCCAAGCTGGCACGCGTGCTCCACGGCTTTTCGCGGAGGCTCCAGGTGCAGGAACGCCTGACCGCCGAAGTCGCGCGCTGCATCCAGGAACACCTCAAGCCGCAGGGCGTCGCGGTGGTGATCGAAGCCGCCCACAGCTGCATGACCGCCCGCGGGGTGAGGACGCCGGGAGTGAGCATGGTCACCAGCAAACTGCTTGGCTGCTTCCTCGACGACGAACGCAGCCGCAAGGAAGTGCTGAGCCTGATGGGGTATTGAGGACTTGCAAAATCTGCAAGTTGAGGAAGTACGCGCGCGGAAAGCACCAAAGGCGCGGCCTTGCGCGAGGGGGAGGCGGGGGGTCGGACGATGGCAAAGAGCGGGTAGAGGGACTGCGCGGGGATTGTGACGCGGTTGGGCGATGTAGGACAGTGAAATTTTGCGGTCAGACCCCGGACGATGAGATTGGAGGAGCTTCGCCTCTTACGCTCCGAATGCGTCCAACTCGCTTTGGCTTGCTGGTGGTGGTCGGACCGGGTTTTGGACCCGGAGGCGCCGATTGTGGCAGAACGGGATCAAGACCGCCGGTAAGTAGATTTACACGATCAAGTCGTAACCATCTTTAACCAGGGTTTGCTAGCGCATTCAATAAGTTCGCCGACTCCAATTGGCTTGAGACCCTGCTCATGATCCAAGCACTGCCCCCTTTTCCTGCTTTGACATCATCTGAATTGACCCACACGGCATTGGCCCACAATGCCGAGTGCACCGTTGCAATGGGGCGGATCGCATCGTGAAGGGTCTGGTGTTCACGACCTTTTACGACTTCTGCGAAGCCAACTACGGCAGCGATGTCCTCGACGACGTCATACAAGCTTCAGATTTACCGAACGACGGAGCTTATACCTCGGTCGGGATCTACCCGTTCTCGGAGATGGTCTCGCTCGTCACCGCTCTCGCCAAGATCACCGGCAAGCCATTGAACGTGACCTTGGAAGAGTTTGGAGTCCATTGCTTCACCACATGGGTAAAGAACTGGCCCTCTCAATTCGACGGCAGGAAACTGTTCGATATACTCGCCACGATCGACGAGTTCCACGAAAGGGAAGTCAGAAAGCTCTACCCCGACGCCGAACTTCCGTCTTTTCGTGTAGAGTTCAGAACCGAGGAGCGCCTTGTGCTCGGCTATCGCAGCTGCAAGCCGCTGGCCGACCTCGCCGGCGGAGTGATCAAGGGCGCGGCCATTCATCTCAACGAGCCGGTGCGCCTGCGCCACGAGCCGGCGCAGGACGCCGACGGTAAGTATGTCCGCATCGCCATCAATCGCCTCGGCTAAGTCAGGAGCCGCGATCGCCGGCCGGCACGAGGTGCTCCTCGACCGTTTGTGCCGGATGGAGCGGCGCTGCGCGCGCGAACGCTCGGCCCGCCACGAGGCAGAGCGGCTCCTCGAAAACAAAAGCCTCGAGTTGTTCGAGATGAACCAACGTCTTCTGCAACTCAACGACAATCTCGAAGACCGCATAGCCGCGCGAACGGCTGCTCTTTCCATAGCGAAGAAGGCGGCAATGGATCTGGTGGAGGTAGATCACCT
>JAUYQH010000007.1 GCA_030697365.1 Novosphingobium sp.
GTTGGAGAGTTGAGAGGAGTCGTCTCTAGTACGAGAGGACCGAGATGAACGGACCTCTGGTGTAGCTGTTGTTCTGCCAAGGGCATCGCAGCTTAGCTACGTCCGGACGGGATAACCGCTGAAAGCATCTAAGCGGGAAGCCTCCCTCGAGATTAGATTTCATAGAGTCGTGGTAGACCACCACGTTGATAGGCCGGGTGTGGAAGCGCAGTAATGCGTGAAGCTAACCGGTCCTAATAACTCTATTCGCGCTTGATGAATCCCGCCATCAACGTCAGCCGTGCAAACGGTTAGCGTTGAGGACGGATTGTCCAGCCAGAGACGCAAAATAAACTTGCAAGAGTGCATCGATTAAACCCGTTTTCTGCCTGCTTCATTGCTTGGTGACCATAGCGTCAGTGCCCCACCCGATCCCATCTCGAACTCGGCCGTGAAACCTGACAGCGCCGATGGTACTAACGCTCAAGCGTTGGAAGAGTAGGACGTCGCCAGGCATTGCAGCAGGCGGAGAACGGTAAAAACCCATTCACATGTCAGAGGGCCTTCCTTTCGGGGATGGCCCTTTTGGCGTTTTGGCCTTGAGCCTCATACGCCGCGCCCGTTCTGGGCGTCAGTCGGTGACGCGGGGTGGAGCAGTCCGGTAGCTCGTCAGGCTCATAACCTGAAGGTCGCAGGTTCAAATCCTGCCCCCGCAACCACCGAAACCTAGGCACCTCCATAAATCCGAAGGCGCCATGCCCTCTCGACAAGGTGAACCGCGAGTTCCGCGTCAGCCGGCCCAATGCGCTGTGGGTGGTCGATTTTACCTACGTCCATACCTGGGCGGGGTTGACGTGACCCCCAACCTTCATCCAGTTGCGATTAGAGTCTCGGCGTTGTTGTTGCGTGTGTGCGCAGGTGAAGCAAGGGCTGTCACCACCGCTATGTCGCAGGACTAGCCAACGACGGATAGATGCCAGCGAGTTCCGCCACGTTATCGCGAGCTCCTAGTTCCGCAACAGCTGTTGACGCTTCCAACTTTGCGCGCTTCCTGGATGGGCGGACAAGGGACATTGGCGAACGAGCAGAATACGCAGCAGTCGCCGGGGTTAGGACGAAGTTTGGCGCCACAACCCTTGCAGTCATAAAGAAAACGGCAGGCGTCGGTCGGCATCGTCTCCTTCGACGAATGGCCACAGTGCGGGCAGGTGAGCGTCGATCGCAGTTCCATCATGCGCCTCCGAGCGCCCGCACCAGCGGTTGCTCGATGTAACCCCACAGCGCCGAGATCGTGACGAAGCTGGTTGCCAGACAAAGCAACACGAAGGTGGCGCGGCTGGGAGGCGCGACGAAGCATTCTCGATCACTGGCACACGCTTGGCGCTTGCGCAGGTAGAGGAACCACCCGGCGGCCACCGCCACCAGCGCGGCAATGGTCAGCGGCCAATGAAACGGCACTACGGCGGCAAGGCCGCCCGCACCGATGCCCAGCGCGCCCAGCGCGAGCGGCAGGACACAGCACGCGGTGGCGGAAAACAGCGCGCCGAAACCGGCGAGCACACCAAGGTTTGCCGCGCCTTTGTCCGCGGCTTCAAATGCAGCAGGTCGGGTCATTTTTGCTTCAGCCAAGGGTCGTCTCCATTCCGATTCGCTGCTATCTGCCACCTGTAGCGGCTACAGGATCAAGCGAAATCATGACGCGCATCTCCATCGGCGAGCTTTCACGGCGCACAGGTGTGCACATCGAGACGATTCGCTACTTCGAGAAGGTCGGTGTGATCTCGCCACCGCCGCGCACCGAGGGTGGCCACCGGGTGTATGATGATGGCCATGTCAAGGCGCTTGGCTTCGTTCGCCGCGCTCGCGAACTGGGATTTTTGCAGCCCGAAGTCCGCGCGATCCTGAACGTCAACGGCTCGGGGATCGACTGCTGCGGCGAGGTGCAGGAGATCGCGGTCCACCATCTCGACCGAGTGCAGGCCAAGATGCGCGATCTGGCCCAACTCGAAGCGCTGCTGGCCGCGACCATTGCGCGGTGCGCCGCCGCCGATCCGACATGCGCGGTGATCGACATGCTTGAGGATCCGACGCCGATCGGTTCCCGATGAGCCGAGAAATCGGCTTGAAGAATCTCGGGAACCTGTAGCCGGTTCAGGTTCGTTGATGGCTTGAAGGCGTGATCCGCACGCCGGAGAGCCAGCGATGAACGAGATACCTCCGGGCGACCAAACCGACTATTCTGCCAAGCCGCCCATGACCACCGTGATCGGGGCTTTGGCCTTGTTTCACCTCGTCTGCTGCGGGCTTCCGCTCCTGATTTTGTCGGGCGTGTCGTTAGCTTTCCTGATCCCTTCCCCGCCGGTGCTCGGGCTGCTTGTCATCGCCCCCGTGGCTTTTGCGTTCTATTGTGTCCGTGCTCGGGGCTGCGCACGGTCTGATGGCTGCACCGCTCAGCAGGCTCCCGGAAACGCAGCGCTTGAGCGCGGAGAAGCTGGATGACGCAATCCTTCGACCTGATCATCATTGGTTCGGGAACCGCTGCCATGGTTACGGCCATGCGCGTGCGCGAGGCCGGGTGGGCAGTCGCGATCATCGACGAAAAGCCTTTCGGCGGAACTTGCGCGCTGCGCGGCTGCGATCCCAAGAAGATGCTCATTGCTGGAACCGAGGTCATTGATGGCAAGACCCGGATGTCGGGCCATGGCGTCGCGGGCGAGGTCCGGATCGATTGGGCCGAGTTGATCGCGTTCAAACGGACCTTCACCGATCCGGTCCCCCACAAGCACGAGGAGCGCTATCGCGAGCGCGGGATCGCTACTTTCCACGGCCAAGCTGCGTTCACCGGTCCCAACAGCCTGTTGGTCGGCGGCGAGGAGCTTGTGGCGCGGTATTTCGTCATCGCATCGGGCGCGGAGCCGATCACACTGAATATTCCGGGCGAAGAACTCTTCGTGACCAATGAGGACTTCCTGTCGCTGGAAAGCTTACCCGCGCGCATCGTGCTGGTTGGTGGCGGGTATATCGCAGCCGAGTTCTCGCACATCGCGGCGCGAGCTGGCGCGCATATAACCGTCATCCAGCGCGGACCGCGACTTTTGCCACAGTTCGAGCCCGAGCTTGTCGGGTGGCTGATGGAGTCTTTCGCTAGCCTGGGCGTGACCGTTCGCACGGATGCCGCAGTCGTTGGCGTTCACAAGACCGGTGACGAGTACACGGTCGAAGTGGAGGACGCCGAGGGCAAGCATACCATCGCTGCCGATCTGGTGGTTCATGCAGCAGGACGCGTGCCCGCGCTCAACCGGCTTGATCTCGTCGCCGCTGGCGTTGAGGTGGAGCGAGGCCGGTTGAAGCTGAACGAATATCTCCAGAGCGTCAGTAACCCGGCTATCTTTGCGGCGGGCGATGCCGCACAGGTCGGTCCGCCGCTGACCCCGGTGTCCAGCCACGACGCCAAGGTCGTTGCCTCCAATTTGTTGGAAGGCAACCACACCAAGCCCGATTATCGCGGCGTGCCCAGCGTGGCATTCTCGTTGCCGCCGATTGCAGCGGTCGGACTGAGCGAGGCCAAGGCCAAACAATCCGGACTGGACTACCGCGTGAAAGTCGCACGAACCTCAGGCTGGTTTACCGCCCGGCGCATGGCCGAGCCGGTCTACGGCTACAAGACTTTGGTCGAGGAAGGCACCGGTCGGGTGCTGGGAGTCCATCTCGTCGGTCCTCATGCCGATGATGTGATCAACCTGTTCGGTCTTGCGATACGCCACGGTTTGACTGCCGACGACCTCAAAAGTACGATGTTTGCCTATCCGACCGGCGCTTCGGATATAGGGTATATGCTATGATGAGACGCCGAATTGACTTTCGTCATGTCTTCTACCACTTAGAGGCCTCATGAGAGTTTTGTTCCACGCCCTGTTACTGATTGGCGTCCTGATTGGGCTCGCCACCCAGGGGGTGGCGCGCGCTGCAGAACCATGTCCAATCGAGCATGCGCAATCCTCGGGGATGGCCGGCATGGATTGCTGCCCCGAAGACGAACCCAAAGTCCACGATGGGGCGCCCTGCAACGAGATGTCGCTTGCCTGCCTGGCAATGACCAGTTGCGCGACTCTTGGTGCGCTCGATTTCCACGCGGGGACAGGCTTGGTCGGCCAGGGACTGGAGGCGCCGCAGTTTTGGAGTTTAGCGGCTTCCCTCCACGGTCGCACGATACCGCCAGAAACCCACCCCCCTGCTAGCCTTGGCTGAACCGACAGCCGCGTAGCGAACCATGGTTCGCCGCGCGTCTTCCCGCGATTCAACCAAGGATTCTTAAAATGAACAAGTTTCTCAAAGTCGCCGTCGCGTTTGCGGCGCTCGCTGCCATTTCTCCTGCCCTTGCTGAAACCGACCGGGCAGGAAACCGGGAAATCGTAACCCGTCCTGCTCCCGGGCCGAGCAGGTCAGGACTAGTGGCGCCGGTTCGCGTCCCGAACAGGGATAGCGCCTCAGCCATGGCCGATTGCGATTGCCCGATGATGAAGGCGAGCGCGTCCGACTGCATGATGGGTATGCCCGGCAAGCGCACCTCCCGCTCGAACGGCTGACGGCTTCGCCTCCGACCGAGTGCTTCACCGCGCTTGGTCGGGGGCGATCCCGCCGATCTACTGGAGAGCAAATTCATGCGCATCCTTATCTGCGCGGGGCTGGCGATGGCGACGCCAACCGCGGTCTATGCCGAGCCGCTGACCTTCGACGAGGCGATCGAACGCGCAGTGCGCGAGGCGCCGTCGCTGCGCGCGAGCGAAGCGGGAGTGAAAGCCGCACGGGCGCAGGCCATCGCCGCCGACCGCCTGCCCGACCCGACGCTCGAGCTCGGCATCCGCGACTTCCCGGTAACCGGACCCGACGCCGGCGAACTCAACAGCGACAATTTCACGATGCGCACGATCGGGTTCACGCAGGAGTTCACCAACCCCGCCAAGAGGCGCGCTCGCGCCGCGCGTGCCGGCGCAGAGATCGGGATTGCCGAAGCCGGCCTGGCGGTCGAGGCGCAGACCGTGAGACTGGAAACCGCGCTCGCCTGGATCGACCTTTATTACGCCAAGCGGCGGCTCGGACAGCTCCAGATTCTCGACCGGAGCCTTGGCGATCTTCAGGCGACGGTGGCGGCGCGACTGACATCGGGCGCGGCCCGGCCTTCGCAGGCTCTCGAACCCGACCAATTGCGCGCCGCAGTCAACGATAGGCGCAGTGAACTCGAAGCTGAGGTTGCAAAAGCGCGTGCGCGGCTGGTGCGCTACACCGGCGACCCAAAAGCGGACGCGGTGGGCGACCCACCACCGCTCGAGGTTCATCGTGACCACCTGACAAACGGAATCGCTTCCCTGCCACGCTTGGGCGCGCTGGAGGCGCAAACCCGCGTGGCGGAGGCCGAGGTCCGATTGGCCCGCGCCGAGAAGCGCCCTGATTGGCGGGTCAATGCAACTTATGGCCGACGCGAACCCAACTTCGGCGATCTGGTGTCGGTCGGGGTCAGCATCGATCTTCCGCTGTTCAGCAAAAACCGCCAGAACCCGCAGATCGCGGCGCGCGCCAGCGAGGCTGAAGCTGCTCGCTTCAGCCGCCTTGCGGGAGAGCGCGAAGTAGCGGCGGCGCTCGCGTCCGACCTCGCCGATCACGCCATGCATGACCGGCGCCTTGATAACGCCCGCAACGTCCTGGTCCCGCTCGCCAAGCGGCGCGGCGAACTTGACCAGGCGAGCTATGCTGCGGGCACACTCGACCTTGGCAGCGCTCTGCTGTCGACCCTCGCGCTCGCCGAAGCCGAGGTCGACGCGCTCGCCCGCGAAGCCGAAGTTGCGCGCGACACGGTGCTGATAAATTTAACTTATGGGAGTGAGGGCGATGACTGAAGCCATCAAGGCGGTGCGCTGGCGGGCCGGAGTCATGGCGGCAGCGCTCGTGGCCGGGGTCGGCGGATATTGGATCGGGCAGCGGGGAGACGATCGTGCTTCCGGGGCGACCGCTGCTGACGGGCGCAAAGTGCTCTACTGGTACGATCCGATGGTGCCGCAGGAGAAGTACGACAATCCCGACTCGCTGTCGTCAATGGGCATGAAGACGGTCCCCAAATACGCCGATGGGGCGGGAAGCGCCGCGTCGCCAGGGGTCAGCGTCAATCCCGCGGCGATGCAGAACCTCGGAATTCGGGTCGTCGCAGCCGAGATTGGTACATTGTCTTCCGGGTTCACCACGACCGGGACCGTCGAATTCAACCAGCGCGACGTGGCCATCGTCCAGGCCCGATCGGGCGGTTTCGTCAACCGCGTCTACAGCCGTGCGCCTGGCGATGTGATCCGCGCGGGCGCGCCGATCGCCGATCTGCTCATCCCCGAATGGGGCGGCGCGCAGACCGAGTTCCTCGCGGTCCGAAAGCTCGGCAGGCCGGCGCTGACCGTTGCGGCGCGCCAGCGTCTGCGCCTGTTGGGGATGTCCGACGGCGTAATCGCCCAAGTCGAGCGCACCGGCCGCGCCCACGGCACGGTGACGATCGCCGCGCCGATCGGCGGCGTGATCCAGACGCTCGACGCGCGGCGTGGGGTGACTCTCGCGCAGGGCCAGACGCTCGCCGAGATCAACGGGATCGGCACCGTCTGGCTCAACGCCGCGGTGCCCGAAGCGCAGGCCGGACTGGTTCGGGTGGGCCAGCGGGCGACCGCGACGCTCGCCGCGTTTTCCGGCGAGACGTTTGGCGGGCGGGTGATCGCGATCTTGCCCACTGCACAAGCCGAAAGCCGCACGCTGACCGTCCGGATCGAGCTTGCCAACCGCGGCGGACGATTGCGCCCCGGCATGTTCGCGGCGATCGCATTTGGCGGCGGAGGCAGAGCAGCGCTGCTCGTTCCCAGCGAAGCGGTGATCCGCACCGGCTCTCGGACCATCGTCATGCTCGCCAAGAAGGACGGGCGTTACCAACCGGCGGAGGTGCGCACCGGACGCGAAGGCGGCGGCCAGACGGAGATACTCGCCGGGCTCGCGACGGGGGAGAAGGTCGTCGCCTCGGGTCAGTTCCTGCTCGATTCCGAAGCCAGCCTGACCGGCGTCCCGGTGCGACCGCTCGACGGCCCGAAATGATCGCGCGGATCATCCACGCCTCGGTCAGGGCGCGCGGGCTGGTGCTCGTCGCGGCGGCGATCCTCGCGCTGATCGGCATCGCGGCGGTGCGTTCGACCCCGGTCGACGCGCTGCCGGACTTGTCCGACGTCCAGGTGATCATCCGCACGACTTATCCGGGCCAGGCGCCGCGAATCGTCGAGGACCAAGTCACCTATCCGATCACCTCGACGATGCTTTCGGTGCCCGGCGCGCGGGTGGTGCGCGGCTATTCGTTCGTCGGCGACAGCTTCGTCTATGTGCTGTTCGACGACGGCACCGACCTCTACTGGGCGCGCAGCCGGGTGCTCGAATACCTGAGCCAGGTTCAGAGCCGCCTGCCCGAAGGTGCGCGCGCGTCGCTCGGGCCCGACGCCACCGGGGTCGGATGGATCTACGAATACGCGCTGGTCGATAAGACCGGTCGGCATGACCTCGCGCAGCTGCGCTCGATCCAGGACTGGTTCCTGCGCTTTGAGTTGAAAGCGATCCCCGGCGTCGCCGAGGTCGCGAGCATCGGCGGCATGGTCCGGCAATACCAGGTCGTCGTCGACCCGCAGAAGCTCGCCGGCTTTGGCGTGACCGCGTCCGAAGTCGCCGAAGCGCTCAAGCGGGCCAACCAGGAAACCGGCGGGGCGACGGTCGAGCTGGCGGAAGCCGAGTACACCGTCCGCGCCAGCGGCTACCTAAAGACGCTCGACGACTTCCGCGCAGTCCCGATCCGCACCGCGGCAGGCGGCATTCCGGTGTCGCTCGGCAACGTCGCAACGGTCCAGATCGGTCCCGAAATGCGCCGCGGCATCGCCGAACTCAACGGCGAGGGCGAGGTCGCGGGCGGGGTGATCGTCATGCGCCAGGGCAAGAATGCGCGCGAAGTGATCGAAGGCGTCAAGGCCAAACTCGACGAGCTCAAGCGCGGCCTGCCGCCGGGTGTCGAGATCGTCACCACTTACGACCGCTCGGGTCTGATCGACCGCGCGGTAGAGAACCTCACGAGCAAGCTGCTCGAGGAGTTCGTGATCGTCGCGCTCGTCTGCGCTCTGTTCCTGTGGCACGTGCGCTCAGCGCTGGTCGCGGTCCTCACACTGCCGCTCGGCATCCTGATGGCCTTCATCGTGATGCGGCTCCAGGGGCTCAACGCCAACATCCTCTCGTTAGGCGGGATCGCGATTGCGATCGGCGCGATGGTCGATGGCGCGGTGGTGATGATCGAAAACGCGCACAAGCACATTGAGCGATGGCGCCACGAGAATTCCGACGCCGAGCCCGACACGCCGACGCGCTGGCGCATTGTGACCGAGGCAGCCGCCGAGGTCGGCCCGGCGCTGTTCCTCAGCCTGCTGATCATCACCTTCTCGTTCCTGCCGATCTTCACATTGCAAGGGCAGGAGGGCCGGCTGTTCGCGCCGCTCGCTTTCACCAAGACTTATGCGATGGCGGCGGCCGCGATCCTCTCGATTACGCTTGTGCCGGTGCTGATGGGCTTGCTGATCAAGGGCCGCATCCCCGACGAGGACGCAAACCCGATCAACCGCTGGCTGACCAGAATATATCGTCCGGCGCTTGACCGTGTGCTCGCGCGGCCCAAGCAGGCGCTGATGATCGCGGGATTGGTCTTCGCCACGAGCCTGTGGCCGATGACGCAGATCGGCGGCGAGTTCATGCCGCAGATGGACGAGGGCGACTTGCTCTATATGCCATCTGCGCTGCCCGGCATTTCGCCCGCCAAAGCGTCGATGCTGCTCCAGCAGACCGACCGGCTGATCAAGACGGTGCCCGAGGTCGATACCGTATTCGGCAAGGCGGGCCGCGCCGACACCGCCACCGACCCCGCGCCGCTCGAAATGTTCGAGACCACGATCCGGTTCAAGCCCAGAAGCGAGTGGCGCCCCGGCATGACCCCGGAGAAGCTGGTCGCGGAGCTCGACGCACGGGTGAAGGTGCCCGGCCTCGCCAACTTCTGGATCCCGCCGATCCGCAACCGCATCGACATGCTCGCTACTGGGATCAAGAGCCCGGTCGGGATCAAGGTCGCAGGTTCGGACCTCGCCGAGATCGATCGCACCGCCAAGCGGATCGAGGACGTGGTCAAGCGCGTCCCCGGCGTCGCTTCGGCGCTGGCCGAACGGCTGACCGGCGGGCGTTACATCGACATCGACGTGAACCGCGCCGCCGCGGCGCGCTATGGTCTCAATGTTGCCGATGTGCAGGCGGTGGTTTCCGGCGCAATCGGCGGAGAGAGCATCGGCCAGACCGTCGAAGGTCTGGCGCGCTATCCGATCAGCGTGCGCTATCCGCGCGAGATCCGCGACAGCCTGGGCGAACTCACTAACCTTCCCGTGCTCACCCCGTCACGCCAGCAAATCACTCTCGGCACCGTCGCCGACGTCCGCGTGAGTGACGGCCCGCCGATGCTGCGCAGCGAGAACGGCCGTCCGGTCACCTGGGTCTATGTCGACGGGCGCGGCCGCGACCTGCAAGGGCTGGTCGCCGAGATTCAGCAGACCATCGCGCGCGAGGTCAAGCTGCCGCCGGGGATCAGCGTGTCGTACACTGGCCAGTTCGAGTTCCTGGTCCGCGCCACCGAGCGGATGAAGATCGTGGTTCCCGTAACGCTGGCGATCATTTTCGTGCTGCTTTACGCGACGTTCCGCCGCTGGGACGAGGCGCTGCTGATCATGGCGACGCTCCCCTTCGCGCTGACCGGCGGGATGTGGCTGCTGTATCTGCTCGGCTACAACCAGTCGGTCGCCACCGCGGTCGGGTTCATCGCGCTGGCAGGGGTGGCCGCAGAGTTTGGGGTAGTGATGCTGATCTACCTCAAGCACGCGCTCGACGAGCGCGATGACGGGGATGTCGCAGCCGCGGTGCGCGAGGGCGCACTGCTCCGCGTTCGCCCCAAGGCGATGACCGTGGCGGTGATCCTGGCAGGCCTTCTCCCGATCATGGTCGGCAGCGGCGCCGGATCCGAAGTGATGAGCCGAATCGCCGCGCCGATGGTTGGTGGCATGCTGACCGCGCCACTGCTCTCAATGCTCATCATCCCCGCCGCCTACCTGCTGATGCGCCGACGGCGAACGGCAGGCCAGCTACCCGCCCACGAACAAATTGGAGAATCCTGATGCAAACCATCTATCTGGCAGGCGCCCTTGCCGCGACGATCTTGCTTGCCGCTTGTGGCGAGAAGGCATCGAATGCTGACGGGACGGACGCAACCAAGGCGTCGACCGACGTCGTTGGCGCAGGCGTTGCTGTCGACGATCCGTCAACGGCGAAAGCTGTGAAAAGCTCTGGAACGGTGACCGCCATCGACAAGGCAGCGCGCAAGATCACGCTCGACCATCAGCCGATCCCAGAAATCGGCTGGCCGGCGATGACGATGGGCTTTTCAGTCAAGCCCGAGGTGCTCGGAACCATCAAGGTGGGCGACAAGGTCGCGTTCGACGCCAAGATCAGCGGAAACTTGGGAGAGATTACTGCCCTCTCCAAGGAGTAGCCGGCCTTGGCAGCTGGGGCTGATACGGACTCACCCATTCACTTCAATAGATCCTCCCCCGCCATCAATATGTGGTAGGATCGAAGGCACGCAGCTCCGCCAGAGCGGAGCCACCCGGGTCGTGGATCCAGCCCCGTCCTATGACCTCCAGCTGGACAGCACCCAGCTTCGCCAGACTTGACGCTACGATCAGGGATCACCCAGGTCAGTGCAAATCATCTCCCAGTTGACTGACCAGACGATGCCTCGCGGGCTTCTCTTGGCCCAGTTGCGCAACGGGTCCGGGATGCGGGTGGAGGAGGGCGTCAACATTTGGTTTAAATGGACGGAACTTTGGACTGCCCGCCGCCGCCTGTCTCGCCGCCAGGATTGAAGAAAGTCCGTCGCTCATTGGCCGCCTTATACTCTAACAACCGCGCGGCCATGCCGTGAACGAACCTGCAAGTGGCGGGCGAGAACAACGTCGGCCGGCCGTATGTCGGCGGACGTGTAGAGTCATTCTCGCTCAGTGACGATTCGCGCAGACGCTGGTACCGAGTGATCCGCTGAACGCAAAAATCGCCCTCAGCGGCGACCAGTTTCGTTGGGGAATTGAGAGACAATGGTCCGTGACAAACAGACAATTCTGTTCGCTAAGTCATTGAAATCAAACAAGTGATGAGCCCTGTTGGTTGGCTCTCCGGTGGAACTGACCCAGTTGCTTGTCGGCGGGGCATTTTGGTACATCATCTGCTACATCGCTTGCTACACCACCTCAGCAGAAAATCGCAGATCTCTGCGGGTAACGTCGAATGGTCGGGGAGAGAGGATTCGAACCTCCGACCCTCTGCTCCCAAATTAGAAAGCCGGGATTCGGACGGCTGCGCTCTGGCCCACGGAATTGCGAGCCTTCCCGCTTCGTTCTACCCACAGTGTTCCATTGATGTTCACGGAGACCCATGCTAGCGTGATAGCTAGAAAGCGGGCTAGCAATCACCATGGGCAAGCGGCGGATCAGCAAGAGCACGGTCGATGCGACGCATTCTGCGGCGAAGGACCTCTTCGTCTGGGATGACAAACTGACCGGCTTCGGCCTTAAGGTCACGCCGTCCGGCTCCAAGGTCTATCTCTACCAGTATCGGCTTGGCGGGCGCGGTGCGAAAGTCCGGCGCTACACCATCGGCAGGCACGGCACGCTGACGCCCGATGGCGCGCGCACCATTGCGGAAGGGCTGGCGCTCAAGGTCGCAAGCGGTGTCGATCCGCAGCGAGTGAAAGTCGAGCAAGCCCGGCAAGCGATTGACCTCGCCTTCGATGCCTACGTGGACACCTTCGCCGACGACTGCCTGAAGGTGAAATGGAAGGCGTCGCACGAATACGCCAAGAGCCTTTTAGTCACCTACGCAATCCCGGTCCTCCGCAATAAGCCGCTCCCGCAAATCACGGCCAAGGACATTCGGGCCGTCATCGCCCCGGTGAAGTCGAAGCTTGCGACCGCGCACAACCTCTTCTCCGTGATCCGGCGCCTGTTCCGCTGGGCCGTCAATGAAGGTGATCTGGAAATCTCGCCCATCGACGGCATGGAACCCCCAGCTGCGCCCGCGACGCGCGACGTGGTGCTGACGGATGACGAATTAGCGGTGGTCTGGCGGGCAGCCGGGGACCTCGGCTATCCGTTTGGCCCGATGGTGCGGATATTGATACTGACTGGCGCTCGCCGTGAGGAAGTTGCCGGGCTGGAATGGCCGGAGCTTAGCCACAACGCGCTTCAATGGAGTTTGCCCGCGTCCAGGGCGAAGAACGACACCGCAGCGTCCTGGCCGCTGTCGTCGCTGGCCGTCGCTGAACTGGACGCGCTGGCGAAGCGATCGGGCAAGGCGACCGGTTGGCCGCGCAAAGGGTTCGTGTTCTCGACCACAGGCGAAACCTCGGTCAGTGGGTTTTCGCGGTCCAAGACTCGGCTGGACAAGCTCGTCATCAAGGAAGTCGCGAAATTGAAAGAGCCGGTCAGCGTCCAGACGTGGCGGCTGCACGATCTGCGCCGCACGCTGGCGACCGGGATGCAGCGGCTCGGTGTCCGGTTCGAAGTGACCGAGGCCATCCTGAACCATGTCAGCGGCTCGCGCTCCGGCGTCGCCGGGATTTATCAGCGCCACGATTGGGGGCCGGAAAAGAAGGTCGCACTGCAATCATGGGCCGATCACATCACGTCGGTGCTAACAAGCGCGGACAAATCGAACGTTGTTCAACTCGCTTCGGTGCGAGCGTGAACGGGCGGGGCGGCTAGGGTAGCTCCCGAAAGGCCGGTTTCCGCCCGGCTTGCCGTCTCGCTTTACCTGCGGTGCCCTACGGAGGGGTGAATGAACGGCGAGAACGAAAACGATCCGTGGGCCGATTGGGATGGCCCCGTATTGGATGAATATGTCGCTGACGCAGGCGTCCCACGGGAGGGCTATTGGACACCCTACTCGGTATTCGCGTGGATTGCTTCGCGTGACAACAGGATCGTGGCTGCCGTTCAGGCCTACGAAGCCGATCATGACGCGAATCGCGAGGGTGCGTTTGACGCTTGGATAGCCTTAGGTGACGACACCGCCGCTCGATTTGGGATGAATTTCACCGAAGCCTCCGAAAAGATGCGAGAAGCTCTAGAATCCGGTCGATTGACTGGCGGGATCGCCACGGACGCTCGCACAGGCGAGCTTGTAGAACTGCAGCGCCCCATCTGGACGAGATGGCGATGCTCTTTCGAGCGTGCCGGTCTCATGCTGATCCCAGGCCTAGTTGATTTCCAGTGGCCTGCGAAAGCGGTTCGCCAGGCGTTCCCCGCTCATCCGGAGAATGTCAGCATCTCTCCCGCCACCAGCAATGTTGAAATTGAGCGTTGGATGCAGCGCGCTCCAACAGGTGAGCAAAAACTACTGGTCGCGTTTTTCAAGGATGCCAAAAACCATTTGGAGGGCGGGACTGATAGGATCACCCGCACTCAGCTTCTTGAGAAATACGAAGCCTGGCTGTTGACCAAACAGAAGTCGAAGTTCGCGTTGAAGCGCTCCGCATTTGAGTTGTGGCTTGGTAGATTTGAGGGTGGTGCGCGGGCGAGGCCGGATGGCTGCGGATGGGAGAATTGTCGCAATGATGTCGGACTTGAGTCGGGTTAACGTCGGGACATTTAAACAATGTGCTGGATTTTAGCCATTCTGTCCGGTTGAATGTCGGACTAACGCGCCCATCAATGGCGACATAGGTCACACCAAGCAACTGCATCCCATCGGATGTCCTTGTCCACCATGCCCGAAAGACCGGCGGCGAAGCAGTCACGGCTGAAAGTTCGCGCGGCGCCTCGTCGCTGGTCGATGCGGCTCGCGGCGGGTTGGCCTTGAACACCATGACGGAATTGGAAGCCGACCGGTACGGCATCGACCGCGACCGTCGCCGCCAGTTTTTCCGGGCAGACAATGCGAAGGCCAACCGCGCGCCAGCCGGTGCCGGGGAATGGTTTGAGTTGGTGTCCGTGCACCTCGGCAACGGTGCAGACGGCGGGGACAGCGTCGGCGTCGCAACGCCATGGTCGCCCCCCGATCCATTCGATGATGTGACCACAGAGCACCTGCGCAGCGTTCAAGCATTCATCGCGAACGGCGAGTGGCGGGATAATCCGCAATCAGGGGACTGGGCCGGGAAAGCGGTGGCCGAAGTCCTGGGCCTCGATCTGGATGACAAAGCCGACAAGGCCAAGACCGGGTCGATCCTCAAAACGTGGATCAGGAACGGCGCTCTGCGGATCGAACGGCGGCGCTGCCCGAAGCGGCGTGAGGACAAGAATTTCGTGGTGTCGGGCGATGATGTCTGAGGGGTGCCCCACCTGCAAAAGGTTGGGCGGGGCAGGGTTGTGCAAATGGACGCCCGCAGCCCGCCCCACCACCCCCTCTATAGGGGTGTGGGGTGGGGCGGGGCAGTGCCCAGCTTCGATTTCTAGGTTGTGCAGATTGGAGACTGACTGATGGCTCGCAAGCCAAAGAAGAGTGATTCGGTCGCGGTGGCGAAACGGCAGCCGAACGAGAGGGAAGCGGTAGCCATGGCATCGGCTAAGGTCGCGTATGGCATCCGGCCCATCCGCGCTGAGATCGAAGCTCGCGAGGGCGACAATCCGAACGCCGTCAATATCGGGCCTCGACATGCTGATGCGAACGGGCACTCGTACCTGTTGTGCGACGCGCTCGGCACAACCTCGAACGATTTTACTTCTGCTGGTTTGCTCGCGCTGGTGCGGATGGCAATCAAGGATGAGACACCCAGCGTCGAAGCCGTGAACGCATCGCTCGCCCTGGTCGGTGCCATCGGCCCCCAGAACGAGCTGGAGGGGGCGCTGGCGTTGCAGATGGTCGCGACGCACGACTTGTCCATGGATCTGCTGCACCGCGCCAAGCACGCCACCACCCGTGACGCCATGCGGGATTTTGCTAACCTCGCCACCAAACTGAGCCGTACCTTTGCGGTGCAGATGAAGATCCGATAGCGCATGACAATCCGCGACTTGCCAGCCAGCGAGCCTGAATCGGTTGTCACGTAATGGACGTGGCCCGCGCGAACATCGGGATAAGGAAAATCGAAGCTCCACCCATGCCGAGCTGGCGTTGGGTTGAACGGCATGCCAACCGAATAATTCTTTCCCCGGATGATCGGACCGATAACCCAAGCCTCGGTCGGCGCCCGGGCGATGTCTTGGGCTAAGAGGGCGGCGCCAGAGGCGAGCAGGGCGAGGGCACTTACCAGAGTGAGTTTGCGCATGATTAGGTCGATCTCACACAAGCATTGTCCGTGATCTGAAGGATCGTGTCACGGGAATGACAGTTTCCACGACCCGGCTCGGGTATCACGCCGCGTTCCGCACCAGGCCGGGCTTCTCATTGCCCGGGAACCAGCCCGCCTCTTGTGATTTACCGCGCCAGGGTCGCATTCAGGCAAGGAGCATTGTCTTGAAATGGGCGCGGATACGCTGATTTGGATCGCAGCAGCTGGGCTATTTGTCGCACCGCTCGCATGGGCTTTAACGTGGCGCCAGTCGCAGGACCGAGAGCCACCATCGCGGGACGATTATCTAGGTTGATACCCATTCGCGAATGGCTCAGCGGGGTGCAAGCTTAGCCTGCTTCAATCCCCGTCCGTCGCATGGTGTGGAACGTTTCGGGCCAGCCATGCTTTGAGTCTTGGGCAGTCAAAATGAGGTCACAATGCCGCAGACGCTGAGAAATTCCGCCCATCAGCACGTCAGCACGACAGGCTGCCTGGTCGATGACGATCGCTGGAAGCTCCGCAAGGGGCAGGCGCTTGAGATGGTAGAGCGCCGCCTGCTGACCGTTCGGGAGGCTAGCGAACACTTCGGGCTGCCGGTGAACGAAATTGCCGGTTCGCGCCACTAATCGCGCTGCAAACCCGCCATCGCCTCACGCTGGAACGCCCGGATCAACGCCATGGCTTCCAGATGAGCCTTTGAGCGGTGGCCGTGCTTGAAGGCGTTCCGATTCCCCGGCGCTCCCGTGCTAGCCCCGCCGTGACGGCGACAACGCTTCTTCCCTTTCATCGCCGGTCCCTGGCAGGGTTTGCCCGAGCGGGTCCGGGCACCGCATCGGGGCGCAGAGTGCGCTTTGCACATGGGGTTGATTGAGTCCGTTGGCATTTGTGCCCCCTACGTTGATTGTTTCAGCGACCACCGCCTGTCCACCCTCATAAACATGGACGTGGCGCACCACCTGTTCCCCGCCCCGGCGCCAATCGCCGAGCGTCGACGCTGTGCGCGGAGCCAGGTTCGTGCCACGCGAGTACCCCGACTTTCCTGCAACCGTTTCACTATTCTTTCAGCGCCGCGGCGACAGCTGGAGCGCCAAACGGCATCCGCATCACCGCTGGTGGTCGCCTGACGCAACGATGCGGGTGCTTGCGCCGGGCGAATATGAAATGCGAGTCAGCCTAACTGATGGAAACTGGGTTCCCGTGATGAGCGGTAACGCAGCTGGGAACCCTAGGGCTTTCAGGGAAGCCTTGATTGAAGCTGAGCGAGTGGGGCTAGTGTTTGGCTCAACCGGTGGCCGCGGGCACGGTGTGTACGCGACGGCGCCGGCGCGGTTCACTTTGCTGAGCTACCGGGTGGAATAGGAAAACCCCCGCCGAAGCGGGGGCTAGACCCGGCGAGCGGGAATGAAGCGGGAATGGCTCGACAGGTCCGTCATCCAAACTCGCCAGGCAATTTGGCGTTCCTCAAGAACGTCTGCGCCACAATCCTGTAATCGGCGCTCGGGGAGCAAAAGAATCACCGTCAGTGCGGCGGCGGCACACTTGGCAGAGGGCGCGCCCGCAGCGACCGCGACTGCCAAGGGGGTGGTCGGGACGATTGCCAGCGCGATCGCTGCGCGGAAGGGCTGGCGTTAGCATTGCGCATTCCGCACGCGGCCTCATTGAAAACAATCAAGCCAAAATCAAACGGGCCTCGCGCTTAGGCAGGAACGGCGTGCAAGCGGATGGGTTCGCCATCGCTGGAATGACGGTAGGCGAAGGCGCAGCTTGTGTTCATTATCGACCCTCCATGGCGCGACCGCGGCTGCGATGCTCGGACGAGCTTCGGCTGGACGGGAGCTTTTTATGTCCTGGATGGTGGTGTCGGCGATCATTGCTGTGTTCTTGCTCGGCGGTCTGGTCGTGGCGGAATATCTCGTTCGGCGGACAGACGCGCGACGCGGTATGCCCTGGGTCGGTGAAGAATCGCCTAAGCCCAGGAAGACCGCGCGGTTCCGCCGGGACTAGGCTCCCTGTTGCGCGATCAAGAGCTGCGACGCACGGATTGACGTTGTTGCGGCGCTGTCGGGGGATTGCGGCGGAAAGGAATCGGCGTATCCTCACTGGCGGTCGCGCTCTGCTAACGAGGGGACCCGTCATGAATCGCATCTTTTCGACGGCCACAGTGTGCTTGCTGATGGCCGCCACCACCGCCTGCGAAGAGAGGCGGGCGGAGGCCGGAAACGCAGCTTCCGCTGCGATGGTGAGCGAGGCCGATGCCGCCGCCGCAGCGGACGCCACTCAGGCCGCATGGACTTCGATGGACGTGCCGAAGATCGAGTCGGTATTCGCCAAGGACGTAGTTTCGTTCAGCCCCGTCACGGCTCCGCTCGCGACGACCTGGGATGAATTTCACAAGCGCCAGGAACGCTTCGCGGCGTTGAAGATGGACAAGATCGAGGTTGCGGATCGGAATATCCAGATCCTCGATAACGATACGTTCGTCGTCTCAGGGATTGGCAAGCTGACCAGCTCCGATGGCGAAGAAAACGATCGAACGGTTCGCTTCACCCACGTCTACCAAAAGCAAGATGACGGCTCGTGGAAGATTGTCACCGCGCACAGGTCGTTCGCACCTGAGGAAAACGAGGCGTCTACCTGAGCCGCGCAAAAAAGCCCCGCCGAAGCGGGGCTTAGTTGAGGGTCGCAGGCACCACGCTGCGCCCATCTATGGGGAGAGTCCAGCAGCTATACCGGAACCCCCGAGCGAGCCGCAGCCTTGATCAGGGCGGTGCTTGCCGAACTCCCCGACGCGGCCACCGTTACCCCAGCGAGCATTCCGAGTGGATTTCCGCCCCGACAACGGCCCGAGCGATCGCAGCGAGATGCGGATGGTGGGTGAAGAACAAGACCTGAGTCGACTTCGCGAGTTTCGCCAACACTCGAAACCCCGCCTCCGAACGCTCGTCATCGAAGTTGACGAACAGGTCGTCTGCGAGAAACGGGAGCCGCACTCCGGCCGCAACCGACTGCTCGACCGCAGTGAGGCGCAGCGCCAGGATGTGAGCCGGCATCCTCGATCGAGAGATGTCGCGCGCGGCGACGAAGTTACCCGCGTGTTCCGAGCTTATCGCCACGTCGCCTGCGAACCACGTTGTCGTGAACTTCATTGCGACATCCTTTTCTGGCGACCTCGGGGAAGGCTCCCCGATCCCTTTGGGGGGAGGGACCGGGGATAGTATCTTTTTGGTCGCTGCGACAATCTGCCGCGCCTCACCAGTGGACGCCGCCCTGCTAAACATCGGTGAAGGAATACGGTTAGGATTTTAAGATGATTTTGGTCTTCCCCAGGCGGCATTCGCCGCCAACCTCGAAAAGCAACGGGCGGGTTTAAACCCGCTCGTCGCTTCACCTGCGCTGATGCGCGACACCACCGGTCGGTCTCTGGTTGCCGCTGGATGAAGGGGGGGTTAGGTCAATAAGACCCTAATATTCACCCACCCTCGCGGCATCTCTCAGTCGCTCACGCCTCTCGAACAGCATCAAACCAAAGTGTCACCAGGTCGGTCGCTCTCGTTCCTCCGATTTTCTTAATTGCGGTGGCCCGGTGAATTTCAACAGTGCGTGAGCTTATACCTAAGTCTTGCCCGATCTCCTTGCTCGACTTGCCTTCAGCCACTTTGCTGGCAACCTCCTGCTCTCGGGGTGAGAGCGACATCAGGCGTCTCCGCGCATCGGCTCGACGATTGAGTACCTTCGCCCTAAGGGCCCCCTCAACAGTCAGGTGCTCGAGCGCGCTTGAAAGCGTCTCCTGTTCGAACGGCCAAATGAGGTAGTTGAGCGCGCCGACCCTGAGCGCCCGGACGATCGACGCGGCTTCGGTTTTTTCTGAAAAGCAAATGATAGGCCACCAGACACCTCGGCTCGTAAGCCTTTGGAAGACATCCTCGATCGAAAAAGCCGGAGAATCGTCAGCTACGAGCACGGCGACCGCCCGCCCCTCGGGGATGAAGAACTCGGATAGCGACGACAGGATCTCCCCGTGCAGGCCGAGCTTACGTAGGAAATAGGACATCGAAGCCCGCCGACGTTCGTTATCATCCAGGATCAGTACCACGTCGAAGCCCATCATGGCTGACTCCCAAACATCGACTTCGCTTGCATGGCGCCGCAGCCACACCTTGGCCGTCGCGCCCAGCAGGTGCTGCGCGCCTGAGTGAGAGGGGTACTCTGGACCACGGTGCGTACACAAGGTGCTGAAGCACTCCGGGTTCTCGAGATGCTCCTACCTGTGAGAAGAAGTCCACATGGCGACAAGGAGAGGTCTTCGCGTGAGGTTCGGCGCAACTCGACTTGATGAACGCCTTCGCCGTGCAAGGAGCTTGGGTCCATCACCGTCTGCGAGGGGGTGGAGACGATCGAGCAACTCCAGTACATCAAATCGATCGGATGCGATCTGGGCCAAGGTTACCTGGTCGCCCGACCCACATCGGATGAAGACACGGTCGTGAACCTGCAGAAAGACAGCAGCCACCTGATCTCAACGCTGCAACGCTCCCGGTCGAGGTGAGGGAAGCACAACTGCGGCCGGTTTGACGAAAACGTCAAATTAAGACTGTTTGGCGTAAAGCGCCCGTGGAGTGGAGGTACGGGTGCATCGAGAAAAGTCACTAACCAGCCTTGTTACAGGCGCGACGGCGGCGATGATCGCATTGACGGCTTGCGTCCTCTATCTGGTTCATCATGGCGCAGGCGGTGACGATGATCGCTTCTGGCTGATGATATTGGCGTCGAGCTGCGCGACGCTGCTGGTAATGAGTCTCCTCCACTCCGATTTGCAAGGCTTGTATAAATTTCTCGCGACCCTTGAAGAACAAGCCCGACAGGAGGCGCGCACCGACCAGTTGACCGGACTGGCCAATAGAAAATTACTATGCGAGCAGATCGAAATCGAACGTTCGTCTTCTGACGAGTGGGGAATAATTCTGTGTCTTCTCGACCTGGACCACTTCAAGCGCGTTAACGACACGCGCGGTCATGAAGGCGGCGATGAATTGCTCCTCCACACAGCCAGACGGCTCAAAGAGGCAGTTCCACAGGGGTTTGTCGCCCGTCTGGGAGGCGATGAATTCGCTAGTTGCCCGTGAACAACGCGATTTGAAGATTTTGCCGGTCGCAGCGTGATCGCTGGACCGGCCAGGATAATCGTCGCTGAAGTCGCGAAGCGCCGCTCAGAACGCGCAGAGGGCCCGCTT
>JAUYQH010000016.1 GCA_030697365.1 Novosphingobium sp.
GTGACGCCGTCCGAGGGGCTTCCTGAGGCAACCGCGCAGCGGCGGGCCGCTTTTGGCCCAGCGCAGCGTCGCTCGTCGCTCACTATGCGATGGCATGGCTCCCTCCTCGCTCCTTGCGCTGCGCCAAAATCGGCTCCGTCACGGCGGGTCAGATATGCCGCACGCCGCTCTAGCGTTTTCTCCGCCTGAATCGCCGCCAGGCAAACCAGACCGCCCCGACCACGGCGACCCCCGCGACCACCCAGCCGGCCGCCTGGGCAACCACGATCCCCACCGCGATCAGCGCGCCGAAAGTCAGCCCCCAGCTCAGGTCGACGATAAACTGCGAAATGACGTCCATCGCGCCCCTATCGGGCGAAGAGTCCGTCGAGGCTAGCGAAGGCTTTCATTTCCAAGGCATTTCCGCTGGGATCGCGGAAGAACATCGTGGCCTGCTCGCCCGGCTCGCCCGCGAAGCGGATGGTAGGCTCGATCACGAACTGGATGCCCGCCGCGGTAAGGCGTTCGGCCAGGGCTTGCCATGCGGGCATATCCAGCACCACGCCGAAATGCGGCACCGGGACATCGTGGCCATCGACCGGATTGCCGCCTGCGTCACCGCCCGCACCTTCCACGCGGTGGGCAACGATCTGGTGGCCGTAGAAGTCGAAATCGACCCATTCCTCGGCGCTGCGGCCCTCGCGGCAACCGAGCAGATTCCCATAGAAGAGGCGAGCCTCGGCAATATCGCGGACCGGGAAGGCGAGGTGGAATGGACGCAGGCTCATCCACCCCACGCTACCGGTTCATTCTCGACTTCGCCAGTCTGAACGATTACCGCGCACCCGAACTGGGACGAAACATGAAGCTGATCATCGGCAACAAGAACTATTCGAGCTGGTCGCTGCGCGGGTGGCTGGCGTGCAAGCAATCGGGCCTGCCGTTCGAAGAGATAACGGTCCCGCTTTATGGTGAGGAATGGGACGCGGCCAAAAAGCAGACCGAGGATCTCGCCCCGTCATCGGGCAAAGTGCCGATCCTGTGGGACGGCGAATGCGTGGTGTGGGACAGCCTGGCGATCATCGATTTCCTCGCCGACCGCGTGGGACGCGACCGCTTCTGGCCCAAGGACGAGACCGCGCGCGGGATGGCCCGGTCGATGGTCGCCGAAATGCACTCGAGCTACCTCCCGCTGCGGCGGCAGATGCCGATGAACGTCCGCCGCCGGATCGAAGGGGTCGCGCCGAGCGACGACACCCGCGCCGACATCGTCCGCATCCTGGGCCTGTGGGCCGAGGCGCGCGCGCGGTTCGGCAAGGGCGGTCCGTTCCTGTTCGGCAGCTTCGGCGCGGCCGACATCATCTACGCCCCCGTGGTCAGCCGCTTCATCAGCTATGGCGTTCCGGTTCCGGGCTTCGCGGTCGCCTATATGCAGGCGGTGTGGGAGCACGAATGGATGAAGGCCTGGATCGCCGCGGCAGAGACCGAAGAGTGGACGATCGAGAAGTTCGAGACGCCGGTAACGGCATGAGCGCAAGCGACGTCGCGACCCTTGCCGAGCGGCTGATCGCCGCGCCCAGCGTCACCCCCGCCGCGGGGCTGGTGTTCGACGTGCTTCAGGCGATGCTCGAGCCGCTGGGCTTCTGGGTGCGTCGCTTCCACGAAGGCGAGCCGCCCGATGGGCCGGTCGAGAACTTGTTCGCGGTTCGCCGTGGACCCGCGGGCAGCCGTCACTTCGCCTTCGCCGGGCACCTCGATGTCGTGCCCCCGGGCGAAGGCTGGACCAGCGCGCCATTCTCGCCCGAACGGCGGGGAGAACTGCTCTACGGCCGCGGCGCGGTGGACATGAAGGGGGCGATTGCAGCGATGGTCGCGGCGGTGGCGGAGATGCCGCAGGACGCCGGGACGATCAGCTTTCTCGTCACCGGCGACGAGGAAGGCCCGGCGCGGTTCGGCACGGTCGCGCTGATCGACCTCGCGCTCGACATGGAGTTGCGCCCCGACTTGTGCCTCGTCGGCGAGCCGACCAGCGTCAGCCGGCTGGGCGATACCGCCAAGATCGGGCGGCGCGGCTCGGTTAACATGTGGCTCAGCGTCAAAGGCGCGCAAGGCCATGTCGCCTACCCGCATCTGGCGGACAATCCGATCCCGCGGCTGGTGGCACTGCTCGGCGAACTCGATGCGCTGGCGCTCGACGACGGCGACGACTGGTTCCAGCCCTCGAACCTCGAGATCACCGATCTCGACGTCGGCAACCCGGCGACCAACGTGATCCCCGCCGAGGCGCGGGCGCGGATCTCGATCCGTTTCAACACGCATCATACCGGCCCCGGGCTGGTGGCGCGGGTCGAGGACATCGCTACGCACCATGGCGCCACGGTCCGCGCGGTGATCTCGGGCGAGCCGTTCCTGACCCCGCCTGGTACGTTCTCCGCGCTGGTCAGCGAAGCCGTCACCGCCGAAACCGGGCTGACCCCCGAGCTATCGACCACCGGCGGCACCTCGGACGCGCGGTTTCTCAAGTCGCTGTGCCCGGTGATCGAGTTCGGGCTGTGCAACGCGACCATGCACAAGCGCGATGAAGCGGTGGCGCTGGAAGACCTCGAAACGTTGGCGCGAATCTACCGCCGGATCGCCCTGGCGGCGCTCAGCGCGGACGCCTGAGCACGACATAGACCGCGCCCGCGCCGCCATGGCGCTGGTGCGCGGGGCGGATCGCGGCGATCTTCGAAGCGTGGGGACTCGCCGCCAGCCAGTCGAGCAGCTTGGCCCGGATCGCCCCGCGGCGGTTGCCGCGCTGGTCATGATCGCCGTGCGGGCGCGATTTGCCGGCGATCACCAGCAGCACGCGAGCCCCGGTGAAGTGCGCCTGGGCCAGGCTGGCCATCAGCCGGGTGTAGGCGGCATCGATCCCCAGCCCGTGGAGATCGAGCTGCGCATCGGGTGCGACCAGCCCATGCGCAAGCCGCCGGTCCCAGCTGCCGTCGAGGGTGCGGCGCGACAAGTCCCCCTCCCGCTTGCGGGAGGGGTTAGGGGTGGGTTTGTCGGGAAATGGCGCGCGGTCTGGGGTAGGCCCATCCCCGGCCCCTCCCGCAGGCGGGATGGGGGAAGGCCGCGCCACCAGAAGCTTGCGACCTTCCAGTGGAGTCACCGTTTCCGCGACCCGACGCCACAGCGCCGCTTCCTCCGCGCTCAGCCCCCGTGGCGGCTTCACGAAGCGGGACGGCGGGCGAGCGTTCCCTTGGGGAGCAGGATGTAGGCGGTGCCGCGCGTGCTCATCCCGCCGGCGATCGTCTTGGCCCGCTCGCCCGCGCCCCAGAACGTGTCGAAGCGGTTCGGTCCCTTGATCGCGCCCCCGGTGTCCTGCGCGATCCACAGCCCGCTGGCCTCGGGCCGATCGACCTTGAGCCAAACCGGCGCACCGAGCGGGGTATAGGCCGGGTCGGCGGCAACGCTCGATTCGGCGCGGACCGGGATGCCCAGCGCGCCAAGCGGTCCGTCTCCGGTCAGTTCGGTGAAGAACACCCAGCTCTTGTTCTCGCGCATCAAAGCGCGGCCCTCTTCCGGACGCTCACGCAAGTACTGGACGATCCCCTGCATCGACCCTGGGTACTGCCCTGGCTGGTCGCCAATCAGGCCTCGCTCGCGCATCGCCGAGCCGATCCCGACATACTCGCGCCCGTTCTGCCCGGCATAGCCGATCCGCATAACCGTGCCATCGGGCGCGCGCAGGCGGCCCGAGCCCTGGATCTGGAGGAAGAAGAAGTCGATCGCGTCCTGCGCCCAGGCGATCTCGAGCCCCTTGCCCGCCAATGCCCCGTCCTCGATTTCGGCGCGCTCGTAATAGGGAACGAACACGCCGCTGTCGTTGTAGCGGCCGAGCGGGGCGCGGCCGGTGCGCTGGTCCTGCGGGGTTTCGGCGGGCCAGTCGCGGATCAGATCGGGCGGCAGTTTGTAGACCGGGACGTCGTAGCCCGGCAGGTGGGTGCGCGCGCCGGCGATCTCGGGCTCGAAATATCCGGTGGCGAAGGCCTGCCCGTCCCCGACCTGGGCGGTCTCGAAGAACTGCGCGAAGAATCCCCGTGCGCTTCCCGCAGGCCAGCCCGGTGCGGCGGCGCAGGCAGATTGCCAATCGGAGCCGACCGAGAGACCGCTCGCATCGGTACGCGAAAGCAGCCGCGGGCACGATTCAGCGAAGCTGCGCAGCGCGCCTGCGGCATCGGCTTCGGTGATGCCCAGCGTGGCGACCGCAGGCCCGGCCCGTGCGACGATTGGTACCGGGGTTGGCGTCGGCGTGGGCACAGGTGAGGGACGAGGCGGCGGCTCGACCGGATAACGCGGTGGTGGGATCAGCGGACCGCAGGCGGCCATCGACAACGCCAGCAATCCCGCGAACGCTTTGCGTCCCGCGCACAACGAAAACATCATGCTGCTAAGCCCCGGCTGATGCAGGACGGGTCAGCCCTCGTCGGTTTCGTCGAGCAGCCAGTCGGGCTCGGCCGAGGTGACGTTTCTCGAGAAGGTCCACAAGTCGCGGCTTTCGATCGCATCGTCGAGCGATCCGGCGATCACCTGGCCTTCGGCGTTGCGGGTTACCGAAGCCACGTCGGCGACGAAGCGCACCCGGACGCGCGCGGTGGTGCCGTCGAGCTCGGCATGATCGATCACCGCCTCCTCGATCCGGATCAACCGGTTGTCGAGCGTTTCACCCGAGGCAGCCCGCGCATCGATCGCCGCGGCGAATCCATCGTAGACGTCCTTGTCGCACAATTGGCCGAGTTCGTCCTTGTCGCCGCGCCAGTAGGCTTCGAGCACCATGGCGTAGGCGCCCTTGGCGCCTTCGAGGAACGAAGAGACATCGAACCGGCGGTCGGCGGCGATGATCGCGCGAACCCCGGTTTCGGCGGAGACGGGAAATCCGGGGCGATCGACTGCGGCTCCGGCAGGGCGCGGCAGCGCCAGTTCTTCGGGGCGTGGCGGCGCGTTACGGCCAAGATTGGGCGCATCGGGGCGATGCACCGGACGGTTGATCGGCGGTTCATCATGCTCGGCACGGCGGCCCAGCACCGAATAGAGCCGCAGGCCCAGAAAGGCCGCTACCATCGCCAGGATTATGATCTGCACAATCACGCAACTGTCCCGCTTGACTTGATCCATGCCCTCGCCTGCGGGCAACTTGCCCCAGATAGGTACGAAACACAAATGAACAACGCGTGGATGCGCGCATGTTCCCGGAGAATCCGCACTCCTGGTCGCGTTCGCGGTTGGCGCCGCTCCTCCCCAAGGGAACCGGAACGCAGCCGTTGTTGCTGCTGGCGGAGGACCCTGCTAGGCGCGCGGCCATTCCGCAATCCCCGCGATGAAAGCATACCCCATGGCCGACGACATTCTCCAGAACCTCGATCTCGATGCGGGACCGGCGCCCAACGGCGAGGACACCTCGCCCGCGGTGGGGATCATCTCGCAGTACGTGAAGGACCTCTCGGTCGAGAACCCGCACGCGCCCGAGAGCTTCCAGTGGCAGGACGCGCCGCAAGTCGACGTCCAGTTCAACATCGGCAGCCGCACGCTGTCGGACGAACTCCACGAGGTCGAGCTAAAGATCACGATTTCATCCAAGCACGAGGCGGGGACCGCGTTCGTGGTCGAGCTGGCCTTTGCCGGGCTGGTCGGCATGCGCAACCTGAGCGACGACCAGGCGCACCCCTTCCTGTTCGCCGAAGCCCCGCGCATCCTGTTTCCGTTCGCCCGCCGGGTGGTTGCCGATGCGGTGCGCGATGCGGGCTATCCCCCGCTGATGCTCGAGCCGATCGATTTCAACGGGCTTTACATGCAGCAACTCGCCGCGCGCGATGCGGAGCGTGCGGGCGAGGATGCGCCAGCCGGCAACGCTTGAGCTTGGCGACTTCGTGATGAGGCGCAGATGAGCAGCCTCGTCCGGCCATGACCTCGCTTGTCAGAAACGTCGGGACGATTGGCGGACTGACCGCGATCAGCCGGGTGTTCGGCTTTGCCCGCGACATGCTGCTCGCGCGCGTGCTGGGCGCGGGGGGAATCGCCGACGCCTGGCAGCTCGCCTTCCAGCTGCCCAACATCTTCCGCCGCCTGTTCGCCGAGGGCGCCTTCGCGCAGGCCTTCGTCCCACTGTTCAACCGGCGGATGAAGGAAGGCGAGGAAACGTCCGAAGCGCGGGCTTTCGCCGAGGAAGTCCTCGCTTTCCTGATCCCGGTGCTGATCGTGTTCTCGGCCATCGCCCTGATCGCGATGCCGTGGATCATGGGGCTGTTCGCCAGCGACAAGCTCGAAGCCGACGTGGGACTCTACGACCGGGCGGTGCTGATGGCCCGGATCACGTTTCCTTATCTGGCCTTCATGAGCATCGCGACGCTGCTGGCGGCGGTGCTCAACAGCCTGTCGCGCTTCGCCGCCGCGGCCGCGGCGCCGATCCTGCTCAACATCTGCCTGATTGCAGCGCTGCTGTCCGGCGCAATTCTGCCCGAAAGCGCGGTCTCGAAAGAGGCCACCGGGCTGATGCTCGCCGTCGCGGTCAGCGTCTCGGGGCTGCTCCAGCTGCTGTGGTTGTGGTTCTGGGCGCGGCGGGCGGGGTTCGCTTTGACCTGGCGTCGGCCCCGCGTCACATCCGGCGTCCGTGAGCTGGGTGTCCTGATCCTGCCCGCGGTGTTCGGCGCCGGGGTCTATCAGATCAGCCGGTTCATCGACCTGTTCTTCATCGCCGCACTGCCCGACAAGTCGATCACCTTCCTGGCGATGGCCGACCGGCTCAACCAGTTGCCGCTCGGGATCATCGGTATCGCGCTGGGCACGGCGATCCTGCCCGCGCTGTCGCGCTTCGTCGCGCAGGAGGATCGCGACGGCGCCTTCCGCCTGCAAAGCAACGCGGTCGAGCTCGCGCTGCTGCTGACGATCCCCGCGGCGGTGGCGCTGTTCGTCACCG
>JAUYQH010000026.1 GCA_030697365.1 Novosphingobium sp.
CATCGAACGACCACATGAATCGCTCCATATTGCCGGTCAGATGAATGTCGAGCGAGCGCTCGGCGGCGCGCACATCGGGATTGCGCTCCAGCGCCACCAGATCATGGTAAGTCAGCACCTTGTGCCCGACATTTTCGAGCCCTTGCCCCGGCTCGCCCATGCGATCGACCGGCATCGGCGAGATTGTCTGGACACTCGGGTCGCGTTTGACCTGCGGGGCGACGTCGAAATCGCGCATGCTGTGCTGCATTCCGCCACCCGATCCATGATCCATCCCCGCCATCGCGCCGCCTTCGGCCGCGGGCGTGCAATGGCCCATCTTGGCATGTTCGGGCGAGCAGGCAGGATCGCTTGCGGGCATTGGCATGGCCCCCGTGGCGCCACCGCCCGAATGGTCCATTCCCGCCATGGAACCGCCTGACATGTCCATGTCGCCCATCCCCATGTCCTTCATGGTCGCGAGCGGGCGTTCGCGCAGCGGCGGGACGTCGGCGGCCATGCCGGCGCGCGGCGCAAGCGTCGCACGCCCCATGCCCGAGCGGTCGTTGGCTTCGGCGACAAGCGTATAGGCGCGGTCCTCGACCGGCGTGACAATGACATCGTAGGTTTCGGCCACGGCGATCTGGAATTCGTCGATTTCGGTTGGGACGACGTTGAGCCCGTCGGCCTGCACGACGGTCATCCGAAGGCCCGGGATGCGCACGTTGAAGATCGTCATCGCCGAGGCGTTGATGATCCGCAGCCGCACCCGCTCGCCGGGATTGAAGAGCGCGGTCCAATTGTCGCGCGGGCCATGGCCGTTGACGAGGAAGCTATAGGTCGATCCGTTGACATCGGCGACGTCGGTCGGATCCATGCGCATCTTGCCCCATTCGATGCGTTCCTTCAGTGATTGGTCCTTGCCGGCCAGGAGACCGGAAAGCGTCTGTCGCTGCATGTTGAAATGGCCGGGGTTGACCTTCAACTTGCGGAAGATCGCCTCGGGAGACAATTGGCTGTGGTCGGACAGGATGACGACATGCTCGCGGTCAAAGCCGACCGGATCGGCGCCGGCGGGATCGATGACGATCGGACCATAATGGCCAAGCTGCTCCTGCAGCCCCGAATGGCTATGATACCAATAGGTCCCCGACTGGACGACCGGGAATTCATAGACAAACTTCGAGCGCGGTTTGATGCCGGGGAAGCTGACGCCCGGGACGCCATCCATCTGGAACGGCAGGATCAGGCCATGCCAATGGATCGAGCTGTCCTCGTCGAGATCGTTGATGACCGTGAGGCGCGCGGTCTGGCCTTCCTTCAGGCGAACGAGCGGCGCGGGCACCGTCCCGTTGATCCCGATCGCCCGGCTGACCTTGCCGTCGATCCGCATCGTCTGGCGGGCGATACGAAGGGTGTTGTCATTGCCCGACACGGTCGGCAGCGGCGCGACGATGCCTGGCGACACCGATTGGGCCCACGCCGGAAACCAGGGCGCCAGCGCGGCCACTGTCCCGCCGCCCAATGCACCCGTCACGAAACGACGCCTGTCTATCTGCATAAAATTCCCGGATGTTGCCTTGTCTCTTTAGTCATACGCGGCACGATCGTCCGCCCCTCACCCTCGCAGGCAAAAATCGCCAAATGTCCCGCGATGCGTTTACTCCGCCGCGTGGGTGGTCGTTTCGCCCAGCAGAGCCTTCAATTTCGCACGGGCCCGGTGAAGCCGCGTCTCCACGGTCTTTTCGCTGACTTGCAGCAGCTCGGCGGTTTCCGACTGGCTTAGATCCTCAACGCCGCGAAGGATGAGGACCTCGCGCAGATTGGGCGCTAGGCGGGACATGGCGGCGCGAACGCGCTCGAGTTCGGTGCGGTCTGCCGCCTCGGCGTCGGGCCCGGGGCCTTCACTCGCGACATCGTGCGCGCTTTCGAGGGGCAGGGCGCGAGAGAAAAAAGACCGAACCGCACGCCGCCGCGCCCAGTCGCGGCATTTGTTGAGCGCGATACGGGATATCCAGACCTGGAAGGGCCGGTCGGCGTCATAGCGGCCAAGCGCCCCAAAGCCCGCAACAAAGCTTTCCTGCGTCAGGTCCATCGCCTCGTCGGGATCGCCGATATTGTTGCGAATCAGGCGAAACACGGGCGCCTTGTAGCGACTGAGAAATTCCCGATAGGCCTGCTGCTGTCCGGCCCGGGCAAGTGCGGCGAGCTCGCGATCGCTACATTGCGCGAGATCGAGGCTCACCGCGCATCGGCGGTCAGCGCCTTGACCACGCTCTTGTCGAACATCGCGGCCTGGTCGCGATCAAGAACGACGCGCATCGCGAACAGATGCTGGAGCGTTTCCTTCTGCAATTCGCCCATCACGCGGTGGGTCTCGTCGATCGCCTCGGTGACGCGGGGTCCATAGCCATGCTCGGCTTCGATCGCCTGCGCGAGCCGGATATTGGCGGCGCGCATATCGAGCTCGAGCGCATCGCGCCGCTCGGCGAATTTCGCCTCGATCCGGTCGATCTTTACCTGCTGCGCGGACGAGAGCTTCAGCTCGCGATGCAGCAAAGCGTGCAATTCGGTCTCGCTTGCGCGCGGTGTCTCGACGATGAGCCGCCCGGCGAGCACGCCGGCGAGCGCGGCGATGAAAGCGACCAGACCGAAAAGCAGCAAACGGCGCGACGACGTCATCAACGCGAATCCAGGAGGGTCGAGGGGGCCAGCGGGCTGGCCGGAATGAGCGGCGTGATCGGGCTCGCGGCCACGGCCGGCGGAACGATGGCGCTGCCGACGAAGAACCCGCCGCCGAGCGACACGAAAGCGGCGAGCGCCATCATGCGCCGCATCGCCGACGCCTCGCGGAGCCGTGCCGACAGCGCGACGAGGACACGCTCGTCGAGCGTGTCCAGTGCGCTCGGCACCTTCGGTTCATTCAAAATCCGGAGTTCGTCCATCGGCCTTTCCTGCCAGTCCATCCATAGATCATACGCGCATGATCCCATCACCCCTCAGAAATAATCCAACAAGGCGAAACCAATTTTGTGAGGGCCGCGCGGCTGGTTTGCGTATTAGCAGGACAGACCCGCAATTGGAGGTTTTTATGTTCAAGTCGTTTCTCCCCTCTGTCACCGCGGCCGTAGCGCTGCTTCTCGTGCCGGGCGTCGCAAGCGCCCACACCAAGCTCGTCGGCTCGACGCCGGCCGCGAATTCAACGGTTTCGAAGGTGACTTCGGTCAATTTGCAGTTCAACGAGAAGGTTATCGCCTCGACGGTGAAGGCCGAACTGGTGATGACCGGGATGCCCGGCATGGCCAATCACGCTCCGATGAAGATCCCCACCACCTCCATGATGGGCAAGGGCGGCAAATCGATGATGCTGATGGTGAAGCGCGCGCTCGTTCCCGGCACCTATAAGGTCAAATGGTCGGCTGCGGGCGCCGACACGCACCGTATGGGTAGCGAATTCAGCTTCACCGTGAAGTAAAAAGAAGGTGGCAGATCTCCTGCTGATGGGTGTCAGGTTCGCGCTGTTCGCGAACCTGATGCTTATTGCGGGGCTTGCCGCTTTCTCACTTTATGCGCTCGGACCCGACGAACGGACGTCAGGCGTCGGAGCGCTCTTCGGGCGCCCGCAGTTTGGGCTCTGCGTCTCGGGCCTGATCCTGTCTTTTGCCGGCATGGCGGTGTTGACCGCGAGCATGCAGGGCGTCGGGGTCTTCGCTATCGACCCCGAGATGTTTCTGACGATGGTCCGGGAGACCGACGTCGGCACCGCATGGCTTGTGCGCATGTTCGCGCTGCTGGTCGCCGGGGCGGCGAGCTTCTGGCTTGGCCGCAATCCCGTCGCTGCGGCATCGGTCCTGAGCGTCGCCGGCTCGGCCGGGCTGGCAACATTGGTCTGGTCGGGCCACGCCGGCGCGTCCGAAGGTATCGTCGGCACCGTGCATCGCGCCAATGACGCGATCCATATGATTGCCGCGGCCGTCTGGTTCGGTGCGATTGCCGCCTTTCTGCTGCTCCTTCGCCCCGGCGACCCACCTGGGACGGAAAGGGTCGCGCTTGCCGCGCGAAGCCTCGACCAGTTCGCGCGCGTCGGGACGCTGTGCGTGCTCGTGATCGCCGCGACCGGACTGGTGAACAGCCAGATTATCATCGGAGTCGAGAATGTCGGGCGATCGATCGTCTCGCCTTATGGTCAGCTTCTCGTCGCCAAGCTCATCCTTTTCGCCGCGATGCTCGCCCTCGCCGGGGTCAACCGCTGGCGACTTACGCCGGCGTTGCAGGCATCGATCGCCAGCCCCGACGAAATAGGCGCCGATTCGAGTCTCGCCGTGTCGGCGATGCGCCGCAGCCTCGTGCTCGAAGCGTCCGCGGGACTTGCCATTCTCGCGCTGGTCGCATGGTTCGGAACATTGGAACCCTTTGCCGATTGACGGGGTCCGGGTGGCAGGAGGAAAGCACGAGCGATGTCAGATTTGCAGGACAGGAACCCAAGATTTACGCCTGCGGCCGGCTATCATTTCCTCACGCCTTTCTACGACGCCGGCGTCGCGATCACGACGCGCGAGCGCCGGTGGCGCGGCCGGCTGGTCGAGCTTATGGCGCCGGCGCCCGACGACATCATTCTCGATGTGGGTTCGGGCACCGGCAATCTCGCGTTGGCGATCGCGCGGCGCGGCGGAGGCGCGCGCTATCTCGGGATCGATCCAGACGATGCTGCCACCCGAATCGCACGAGATAAGACAGCCCGGCTCTCGCCCCAGCCGGACTTTCGCGTCGGATTCTTCACGGCCGCGAGCATCGCCGCCTGGCCGATGCCGACTAAAGTCACAATCTGCCTCGTTCTTCATCAGGTCGGCCTCGCCGAAAAGGCCCGCCTGCTCCGCGAGGCCTGGCTTTGCCTCGCACCTGGCGGGCAACTTTATATCGCGGATTATGGCGAGCAGCGCAGCCGCCTGATGCGGATCCTGTTCCGGCTGACGATCCAGCAGCTGGACGGCGTGGCCGATACCCAACCCAACGCCGATGGCTGTCTACCGGCGCTCATCGGCGAAGCGGGATTTGAGACTTTATGCGAGGAGCCGGCGTTGAAGACGGTGACGGGCGCAATTTCGATCATGTCTGCGCGCAAACCCATGGCCTGAGGCGTATGAGCAAAAGCGCGAGGGCCTGGCCTGCTGGCTGCGTATCAGAGGTAGCGGCCCGATTCTTCCGCCGCGATCCGCGCGGTTCACCGTCGGGCAAATCCGCGGTGCCCGTTGCCGGGGTCCGGCACGAATGAGCGACAGGAGACGAAGCCATGCAGGAAGATCATCACGCGGCGGT
>JAUYQH010000029.1 GCA_030697365.1 Novosphingobium sp.
ATCCTGGCAGAGAACGGCGGCTGGGCGATATTCCCCACCACGCCGCGCGGTCGCAATCATGCGGCGACGATGTTTGAGGAATACCGGGCCGATCCAGGGTGGTTTGTCGAGAAGCTGACGGCCAAGGAGACGACGGTATTCAGCCCGGAGACGCTGGAGCGGGAGCGGCTTGAATACATCCGCGAGCTCGGGCCGAAGTTTGGCGCCTCGGTGTTCGAGCAGGAGTATCTATGCTCGTTCGATGCGGCGAGTATCGGCAATTTCTACGCGCATCTGATCACGCAGGCGGAGCAGGACGGCCGGATCGGCATTGTGCCGTTTGATCCGGTGCACACGGTCGAGACGTGGTGGGACCTGGGCTATTCGGACGCGACCGCGATCTGGTTTGTGCAGCGCGCCGGACAGCAATTCCGGGTGATCGACTACTACGAGGCGTCCGGAGCGGGGATCGAGCACTACGCCAAGGTGCTGCGGCAACTGGGCGATGAGCGCGGCTACGACTATAGCGCGCATCTCTGGCCGCACGATGGCGGGCATGGCTCGTTCGACACGGGCAAGACGCGGGTCGAGGTGGCGAAGGACCTGGGGTTCAAGGCCCGGGTGATGCCCAAGCACGACGTCGACGACGGCATCCAGGCGGTACGGGCGATCCTGCCGCGGTGCTGGTTCGACGCCAAGAAATGCGAGCGCGGGATATCGGCGCTCCGGCAATACCGCGCGGAGTGGGACGACACGCTCAAGGCGCTCCGGCAGAAGCCGCTGCACGACTGGACCAGCCACGCTGCAGACGCGTTTCGCACCGGCGCCAAGTACGCGCCGCCCGGCTGGGTGGACGATGGCAAGGCGCTCGAGATGCCCGATATCGGCGTGGTGTGACTATGGCGGACGCGATTGGAACAAGGCCCCTGCCAAGGCAGCTTGCCGCGACCGAATCGCCCCAGTCTCAATCAAAGCTCTTCGATACCCTGGCGAGGTTATCTCAAGAGCTTGGGCGACGGATAAGCCAAGGCCAGCCACTGCCAAGCGCATCTGATCTTCTAAAGTTTGAGTAGCCCATCATGGCGAAAGTGACCACGGACGGCCGCACGCTCACCCCGTGGAGCGACGTGAGCCGGATTCTCTCGAATGCCAAGACACTGCGGATCAAAGTCAACGGCACGGTGTTCGCCGGCCTGATGACGCTGGAGATCGATGACGCGCGCAACGTGCGCATCACGGTGGAGCCGGAAGTGGCCAAGACCGCGGCGGATGTTCCTCGCGCAATGGGAGGCAAGCGTGCCCGTCGTCCGTGACCCGTACTCGCTGATCGGCAAGATGCGGCAGGAGATCGACCGGCTGACCCGGCGCGTTGAGGCGCTGGAGGCCGATCGGCAGGCCCATCGCGAAGGCGACAAGCCGGCCGATGGCATGGCAGCCGCGCGCGCCGCCAAGGCCGCAAAGAAGGCCGCCGCCTAAGGTGACAACCCGCGAGAGGCTGGCCCCAATGGCATGGCTCGCGGGGCTGCTGATCGCTGCGCTCCTCTGTTACGTCGCCTTCAACGTCTGGCCGTTCCCGCATGGCTAAGAAGCGCCCGCCGGACAAGGAGCGGATGACCGAGGCCGAGCTTCGCGCACTCATGCATCGCGAAGTCGAGAGCAGCCAGGGCTCGTTCGGCGCCCAGCTGGCCGAGGATCGTCGGCAGAACCTCGACTACTACAACGGCGAGCTGTTCGGCAACGAGGTCAAGGGCCGCTCGCAGGTGGTGACCAGCGACGTGCTGGAGACCGTCGAGTCGATCATGCCGTCCCTGATCGAGATATTCGTGGGCGGTGATGCGCCGATCAACTACGAGGCGGTTGGCGTCGAGGATGAGGACTTTGCCGCGCAGGCCAGCGACTACTCCAATCACATCCTGCTGAAGGACAACCCCGGCTACATCCTGATCCACGACTGGCTCAAGGACGGGCTGATTTCAAAGGCCGGGTTTCTCAAGGTCTATTTCGATGAGAGCGAGAAAGAGCGGGTGGAGATCGAAACCCGTTCCGAGGACGAGTTCATCAAGTTCATCATCGCGCAGCAGGAAAAGGCGCGCACCGTCAAGGACGGCGAGTTCGAGATACTGGAGACCACGTATTACCGGCTCGGCATGGAGGGCGAGCGCGAGGAGATCGACGGCCCCGAGATGGCGATGGATTCGCCGGTCGAGGTCGAATTCAAGTATCGCCAAAGCGAGACCTTGCAGCGGGTGAAGATTGAGGCGGTGCCGCCCGAGGAAATGCTGATCTCGCGCCGGGCTCGCGATCTGCAATGGTTCGGGCACGACAATGAGCCGTCATTCGTCGGCCATCGGACGCGCAAGACCGAGACCCAGCTTCTCGCGATGGGCTACGACGCGGAGAAGATCAAGAAGCTGCCGTCGTACGGGGCGTCGGATTGGAACGCCGAGCGGGTGAGCCGCTACAAGGACGATGATTCGTTCACCGGGCTCGATGACCGCACCGACCGCGGGATGCGCGAGATCGAGATCATCGAAGGCTACATCCAGGTCGATTGGGACGGCGACGGCAAGGCCGAGTATCGCAAGGTGACGATCGGCGGGGA
>JAUYQH010000053.1 GCA_030697365.1 Novosphingobium sp.
TTGAGCTTGCCGACGAATTCGTCGTAGACATCGGCGTGGACGAGCTGGCGCGTCGGCAGCGCGCAGCCCTGCCCGGCCAGGCAGCCGACCGTCCAGAACACCGCGCGCTCGGCGGCTTTCTGCAGGTCGCAATCGGGGAAGACCAGGCTTGCCGACTTGCCGCCGAGCTCCATCACGCTCGGCTTGATCTCCTCGGCACAGGCGGCGAGGATCTTGCGCGCGGTGATCGGGCCGCCGGTGAAGCTGATCTTGCGGACTTTCTTGTGGCGGACGATCGCCTCGCCTGCCTCCGCGGTGCCCGGCAGGACCGACAGCACCCCGTCGGGCACGCCGGCCTCGGTGCACAGCCGCGCGAATAGCTCGGGGGCGAACGGGGTGATCTCGGCCGGCTTGCAGATCACGCAATTGCCGGCGGCGAGCGCGGCGCAAACCTTCATGCCAAGGCTGATCAGCGGGCCGTTCCAGGTGATGATGATCCCGACGATGCCGATCGGCTCGGGCACCGAATAGGCAAGCTCGCCACGGGTGTCGAAAGTGCTCATCAGCTCGCCGGTGAGCTTGTCGCACCACCCGGCGTAGTAGCGCGTCCAGCCGATCGCCGTGTCCACCCCGCGCTCGCCCGCAAAAACCGGCGTGCCGCCATCGAGAGCGGCCATTTCCGCCAGCTCCGCGCGGTTGGCGAGCATCAGGTCGGCGAGCCGGTTGAGGATGTCGCGGCGATCTTCGGGTCGCGTCCTGCGCCATCCCTCCTGCGCCTTCTCGGCGCGGCGAATCGCCTCCTCGACCTCCGCGGCTCCGGCCAGCGGTATTTCGGCCTGGACGTTCTGCTTGACCGGGTGAAGATGCGAATGGGTGCCGCCGGACCCGGTTTTCCGCCGCTCGTGCCCGAGGTGAAGATGGACTTGGGGCACGGCTGTGCCCGGCTCATTGACCGCGGTTGCCATGTTACGATCCCGGACTCGGGGGAAGCGACAGGACGAGGCCACCATCGGCCCCCGGGCGCATGGCGGGGCTCCAGACAAGCTCCCAGCCGTTGCCTTCGGGATCGGCGAAATAACCCGAGTAGAGCCCGCCGTCACGATCCCGGATCGGGCTGGTGACCTTTGCGCCCGCGGCAATGGCGCGGTCCATTTGTGCGTCGACGTCGGCCTTTTCCGGCACGAACACGGCATTGAGTGCGCGCGAGCGCTCGCCGAGATCCAGTCCGCTTTCCGCGGCAAGGTAGTCGCGGGGGACGAAAACGATGACCAGCGTTCCTGCACGCATCATGAAGGAACCTGGCATGTTCGGGCCCCAGGGGCTCCATCCCAGACCTTCAAGATAGAATCGGCGCAAGGCAGCGATGTCGCCCGCCGGGATCATCAGCATGTGCAGCGCCTGGTCCATGGTCACCTTCTCCAAAGTCATTTTCAATTCAGTTATTGCACTAGGTGAGCTATGTTGGCAAGATGCCGTCATGGGATGTCTGGATGGAAAGACCGCACTGGTCACTGGCGGGGCGCGCGGAATTGGCGCGGCGATCGTTCGGCGACTGGCCGGCGAGGGCGCTTCGGTCGTATTCAACTACAAGTCGGCGGACGCTGCGGCGGATGCGCTTGTCGCGGAACTGCGCGCTGCGGGCGGGCAGATTCGCGCGGTGCGCGCCGATTCGGCACATAGCGAACAGATCGCGCGCCTGTTTGCGGATTGCGACGCGGCATTCGGCAGCGCGCCGAACCTCGACATTCTGGTCAACAATGCCGGCGTCGGAAGCGGAGGGCGCGACGGTAGCCTGGTGAGCGGCAACGAATCATTTTTCGACGAGATGTTTGCCGCCAACGCAAAGGGCCCGCTCCTGGTCACCCAGGCAGCGCTGCCTCGCCTTCGCCAGAACGGACGGATCGTCAACATCGGTTCGGTGACGGGCAAGGTCGCCCAGCCCGCTTCGGCCGCCTACGCGATGAGCAAGCGCGCCTTGCAGAGCCTGACGTTCTCCACCGCCGTCGCGGTCGCCAAGCGGGGAATCACCTGCAACCTGATCGCGCCGGGCGCGGTCGCGACCGACTTCATTGCCGAACTGCGGACAAGACCCGGCTTCGACGAAGGCATGGCGAAAGGCACCCCGATGGGGCGGCTGGGCGAGCCGGACGATATCGCCGGCGCGGTGCTGATGCTGTGCCGCGAGGAAGCGCGCTGGGTGACCGGCAACGTCATCGAAGCGGCCGGCGGGATTGCGCTGTCATGACGCTGTTCACCGAGACGCTGCGCGCGATCACGAAGCCCGATCCGGCGCGGCCCACCGGGTCCCCGTGCAAGTACGGTTCGCCCCCGATTTCCCGCGTGCCCTGGCGATGAAGCCCCCGGCGAGCAACTTGCGGGCGCTGTTCGGACAAGGAGCTGCACATGAGTGAGTTTGCTGGAAAATCGGTCGTGATCACGGGCGCCGGGCGGGGCCTTGGCCGGGGCATCGGCGAGGCATTTGCCGCAGCCGGCGCCCGCATCACGATCGGCGCGCGCGCCATGCCGCATGCCGAAGAAGCGCGCAGGGCGATGCAGGCAGCCGGTGGCGAAGCGGTTGTCCAGGCTTGCGACGTTTCTCGGCACGGCGATTGCGCCGCGCTGATCCAGGCGGCGGTCGCGGCCTTCGGCGGGGTCGACATCGTCATCCACTGCGCCGCCGACATCCCGCACGGGGGTCTCGGCCACGTCAGCGACGAGGGCCTCGAGCGCGGCTTTTCCAGCATCGCCAAGGCGGCTTGGTGGCTGCTCGATGCCGCGCGACCGCACTTGGCCAAGTCGGACGGCGGCGGGCGCTTCATCGCCATCGGGTCGGTCAATGGGACCGCGACGGTCGTGCCCAACATGACCGCCTATGGCATGGCCAAGGCGGCGCTGCTCGCCTTCGTTCGCGGTGCTGCGGTCGACGTTGTCGATGAAGGCATCACGGTCAATGCCATCCAGCCCGGGCTCGTTGCGAGCGACCGGGCCCGGTCGGTCCTGGGCGACGAAGGCCTCGCCGCTTACGGGGCGACGATCCCGGTCGGACGCGCCGGAAACGCCGCGGATTTTGCGCACGCCTGTCTCTTCTTCGCCTCGCCCAAGGCGGCATACGTCACCGGGGCGAGCCTGGTTATGGACGGCGGTTCGTCGCTGGCGGGAGGGCGCGGCGGGCGCAACGACGTCCTCAAGGACCGCCTCACCGCACAGCAGGAACACTGAGACATGGATCTTGGAATTTCGGGGAAGGTCGCACTGGTCACCGGCGGCTCGCAGGGCATCGGGCTCGGCTGCGCGAAGCGGTTTGCCGCCGAAGGGTGCAAGGTCATGATCGCCGCGCGCACCCAGTCGCGGATTGATCAGGCGGTGGCGGAGATCGGCAGCGAGACACGTGGAATCTCGGCCGACTGCACGAGCAAGGAAGGCATTGCGACGGCGGTCGAGGCTTGCGCCGAGGCGTTCGGCGCCACGCCCGACATTGCCATCTTCAACATCGACTCGGGGCCCAAAGGGGCGTTCCTCGAGGTGGACGACGAAACCTTCGATATCGCCAACCGCAACAACGTCATGGCGCTACGATGGCTGGTGCAGGCGATCTACCCGGGCATGAAGGAAAGCGGCTGGGGCCGGTTTCTGACGATCGGGACCAACTCGGTCAAGCAGCCGCATCGCAAACTCGCCCGTGCGGCGCAGAACACCTATCGCGTCGGCGCCCTGGCGCTGTCGAAGACCCTCTCGGCCGAGCTGGGGCCGTTCGGAATTACCATCAACACGCTCGGTACCGGCGCGATCGAGACCGAGCAGTTCAAGGAAGTCTTCACCCGGATCGCGGCCGAGCGCGGCGAGACCTACGAGGAGCATGTCGCGTCGCGAGTCGCCGACTATCCCGTGCGCCGGATCGGCACGCCGGCCGACATGGCCGCGGCGGCCGCGTTTCTTTGCTCCGACCTGGCCGGTTTCATTACAGGTCAGGTGCTCGTCGTCGATGGCGGCAACCTCGAGACCTTGCAGTAACGCAGGACCAGCACGCTCATGAATTCGATCGGCCCGTCAAGGCCGGGCGTCTCGCCGGCAAGCGTCTGGCGGGGCTTCGCGAGGAAGTCCTCGCCGTGCTTCCCGGCACGCTGGGCTGCACGCACCCGAAGGACGTCTTACGCGCGATGGCGGACATTCCGATTCTTGCGAAAACTTTGGTTTGAACACGGTCCCTCTTGCCATACTTATTCCACCTAGTTATACAGCTCTTGACGGGGCGCCGGAACGTCCCGCGGGAGGAGAGCCTGCTATGAGCAAGAATGCTTCGCGTCTGAGCGTATGTCTGTTGAGCGGCGTCGCCGCGACAGCCTTCACCACGGCCTCGCTGGCCCAGGAAGTCACGCCCGCCGACCAGGCGGCTGCGGCCGCGGACACGGGCGAAACCACGGTCGGCCTGAACGAGATCATCGTCCAGGCGCGCAAGGTGAACGAGAACCTTCAGGATGTTCCGGTCTCGATCACCGCGCTTAGCGGCGAGGATCTGCAGAACAGGTCTGTGCAGCGGGTCCAGGACATAGCCCAGTTCACGCCGGGTCTTTCCATCCGTACCGGCCAGAACACCCCCAGCGCATTGACCATATCGCTGCGGGGGCAGGTTCAGACCGACACGCTGATCACGCTCGATCCCTCGGTCGGAACCTATGTCGATGGCGTGTACTGGGCGCGTTCCTACGGGCTCAATGGCGACTTCCTCGACGTTCAGTCGGTCCAGGTGCTCAAGGGTCCCCAAGGTACGCTGTTCGGGCGCAACACGACCGGCGGTGCGATCCTGATCAACTCCAACAACCCGGACCTCGACGACTTCGGCGGGCGTGCCTCGTTCACCTACGGACGCTTCGACGAGATGCAGGCAACCGGCGTGCTCAACGTGCCGATCGTGCCCGGCAAGATTGCATTGCGCGTGGCCGGCCAGCGCCTGCGCCGCGACGGCTATACCACCAATGTCGTTCCAGCTTTTGCCCGGACGGCCGTAGCGGCGACCAACCCCGTCGTCGCTCAAGCCCCGTTCGCGGGCAATCCCAACGGGCTCAAGTTCGACGACCGCGACCGCTGGATTGGCCGCGCCAAGCTCGACGTCAAGCCAACCGACAATCTCACCCTGCGGTTCTCGGGCGAGTACTTCCGGATGGATGAGCGTCAGCCCGGCCGTGCGCTGCTCTATGCGCCGACCCCGTTTACCGCCTCGAACTCGACCTATAACCTGGCCGCGACCGGTTCGATCTTCGTCGGCCTCACGAACGGCGCGACCCCGGCCACGTCTGTAGCCGTCGGGCAGAGTCTCCTGAATCCGGTCATCGCCAACCTGGCAGCCAACAGGAGCACCGTTTCCAACAACGAGGTGCCCTACGCCTTCGCCAAGACCAAGACTTTCGGCTTTACGGGCATCCTCGACACCGACTTCGGCCAGATGCAGCTGATCACCGCCTATCGCGACATCGACGCCTATGCCGGTCCCGACCTCGATGGCAGCCCCTACGCGATCCATTTCACCGAAAGCCAGCAGGGGGTGGAGCAATATTCGGGCGAGTTCCAGATCACCGGCAAGGGCTTCGACGACGCGCTCGATTTCGCGGTCGGCTTCTTCGCCTTCCACGAGAAAGGCTTCGACCAGTCGATCTCGATCGTGGCGCCGGCGATCAATCCGGTTACGTCGCACTTCTGGGCGGAGATCGATAACGACAGCATGGGCGCCTACACGCAGGCCACCTGGCATTTCACCGATCAATTCTCATTCACGGGCGGTCTGCGCTATTCGGTCGACGACAAAGGCATCGAAAGCCGCAACAACAATTTCAACACCGCCGCCGGAACGGTCAGCGGTATCCCGGCAATGTCACACGTGTGCTCGCTGGCGTTCACTCCGGCGGGAGGCCCCATTTTTGTGCCCGGTCCCGAACTGGTCGCGGTTCCGCAATGCGCCATTCGGCGGCGCGACGACTTTTCGGGTTGGTCATACACCGCCGGTCTCGAATACAAGCCGACCGACGACACACTCGTTTATGTCAAAACCGCCAAGGGCTTCCGTTCCGGCGGACAGAACCTGCGCGCTCCGAACCCCGGGGTCTTCCTGCCCTTCCAACCGGAAACTGCCTACTCCTACGAAGCGGGTTTCAAGGGCGAGTTCTTCGACCGCCGGCTGCGGTTCAACGCCGCGGTCTATCAGACCGACGTCAGCGACATTCAGCGCACGACGCTGATTGCCCAACCGGGCAGCAACACCGGTGCTTCCGCCACGATCCTCGGAAATGCGGGCAAGGCGCGTTTCCGTGGCTTCGAGGCCGAGCTTCAGGCGGCGATTACCGACGACTTCCGCGCAAGCGCGTTCCTTGCCCACATCGATCCGCAGTACGTTCGCTACTCCGACTTGTCGGGCGACCGCAGCTTCGAACGCTTCGTGACCGTCACTCCGTGGCAGTGGGGTGGCGCGCTCGATTACGATCACGATTTCGGCAGCTTCCGCCTCAAGCTTCATGGCGATTACAGCCACTTCGACGATACTCCGACGGCCGAGTACAATTTCCCTCAGAACGCGGCCACGGTTCCGGCCGGTTCGACCGCAGTGCCGAACGCGGTAAACACGCAGAACGACACGATTGTAAGCGCTACGACCCGCCGCGCGCAGGACCTGTTCAGCGCCCGCGCGGCGGTGAGTTTCGCCGACGACATGTATGAAATCGCGGTGTTCGGGCGCAACCTGACCAACGACCGCAAGTTCGTGAACAATCTGCTGGTCGCGCCGGTCGGTTATGTCTCCGGCGTCCGACAGGAGCCGCGGACTTACGGCGTCACCGCCTCGGTCAAGTTCTGAGCTCGCCGGACAGGGGACGAGCAGGGGGAGGGGGGGCATTGCTCCTCCCCCTTCTCCTTCGCGAGCTGACATGAATTCCGGCTCCTCGCCTTCCACCCTGAGCCCGCGACGCCGCAACCTGACGCTGGGGTTGATCGCCGTCGTCGGCGCGCTCAACTACATCGACCGCCAGATCTTCGGCATTTTCATGCCCCAGATCGGCAAGGACCTGCAGATCAATCACGAGCAGCTCGGCTTCATTGCCGGGCTGTCGTTCTCGGTGTTCTACCTGATCGCGGCCTTTCCCATCGCCCGGCTGGCCGATCGCGGGGACCGGCCGCTGATCATCGCGCTGTGCGTGAGCGTATGGAGCACGGCCACCGCGGCCTGCGCGCTTGCCGGGTCGATGCTTCAGCTGGTGCTGATCCGGATAGGACTGGCCGCTGGCGAAGGCGGCGCCGGGCCCGCCTCCCAGTCGCTTATCCTCGAGCTGTACCCCAAGGAGCGACGCACGCTGGTGCTCTCGGTCTTGCTGGCGTCCGGCGCGGTCGGGCTCGGTGCGGGCGGGGCGATCGGCGGCTGGCTGTCGCAATGGCTCGACTGGCGCGGCAGCCTGGTGGCTGTCGGACTACCGGGGTTGCTGGTGGGGCTGGCGGTATGGCTGTTCGCCGCCGAGCCGCGACGCGCCGGCGGGGCCGCTTTCCAGGCGCCGCCTCGGGTGCCCCTACGCGAGGTGTTCGTTACGATCGCCGGATCAACGTCGTTGCGCTGGACCGCGGCCACCGTCATCTGCATATCCACCGCCGGGTTTCCGTTCCTGATCTGGGCGGGTTCGTTCTACCAGACGGTTCATGCAATGAGCCCGCGCGAAGCAGGCGCGGCATTGTTCATTCCGATCACGGGCGGCCTGGTTGTGGGCAACCTGCTAGCGGGTTGGCTCGGCGACCGGTTCAGTCGCGGACGTCCCCGCTATTACGCGATGTTTGCAGCACTCGGCCTGATGGCCGCCTTTCCCTTCGGCATCGCCATGGCGCAGGCCGAAAGCCCGGGGGCCTCGCTTGCGTTCTTCTTCGCCTACAACGCGTTTTTGACGCTGCACCTGGCGCCGATGCAGGCGCTGGCCTTCGCCCAAGTCCCGGTAAACCAGCGGGCCATGCTCGGTGCGACCCTGACTATGGTGATCACCCTGGCCGGAGTGGGCGTCGGGACCTGGCTGGTCGGCGGGCTGAGCACGTTTTTCGCGGAGCGCTTCGGCGATCAGAGCCTCCGCTATGCGATGACCGCGGTATGCTTTTCCATCCCGCTGGGGGCGGCCTTCGCGTTGATGGCCGGGCGGACCGCCAAACCGTTTGAAGAGAACGCCTGAAGCCCCCCCATCAGGCGGCAAGCATCTCCCGTGTGGCGACCCGGGGCTCGATCTGGAACAGGCGCGCGGGGCATTGAGGCCGAGCCTGTTTGGCCCCTGTCCAAGAACTGCGACGACGCCGAGGCTCGCGGTTGCCTCGCGGACATCCAGTCGATTGCGCGGTCGGCAGAAAGTGCGGTCCGGCCACCAACTCGTCGGCACCCTGCAGGTTGAATATGCGGCGAGCGGCATTTGCGCCTTCAACGTCCAGCGCGGCTTCGTCGGAACCGAGCGCAACGAATTGGCGGTGCGCGAATATGGGAAGACGCTGTAAGTCGCTGCCCCTGCCTCAGCCATCGGCGGTGTTGTCGAATGGCTGGTGACCGATCGCGAGGGGAGAACCTTCGCCGGACAGAATATTAAAGCGAAAGAGTTCTGCCGCGAGCGGGGCTTGCACCCCGAATGGACCTGAGGAGAGGATAGTGGAACTTGGAATTAGCGGCAAAGTCGCGATCTCGGGTGGCGGCAGTGTGCAGGCGGTGACAAAGCAGGCAACTGGAGCGTCGGTGAATGCGGGCGGAGTAAAACCCGGCCAGTGGTTGGGCTGGTTCCTTTGGGGGCCGCCGAGGATGTTTGCCGCGGAAGTCTACGCCGCCGTTCGGCGTTTCGTGTTCATCGAGGGCAACAGCCGGCGAGAGGCGGCGCGGGTGTTCGGGCTAAGCCGCGAGACGGTCTTAAAGAGGTGCCGGTTCTCGCTGCCGCCTGGCTACACGCGGACGAAGTCGGCGAGGCAACTGCTGGGCGTTCAATCGACCTTCTGGCCGAGGCCTGCTGGGTCGAACGCCGCACCGACGCGTCCGACCGCCGCTCTTACAAAGTGTTTCCTACCGATGCGCTGTCGCCGATCATCGACCGGTTGGCCGCCATCGGCTCGGAAGAGAAGAGCGCTGCGCTAATGGGCTTCACGTCTCAGGAGAGCGATATTCCGCCAGATTCTCGACCGGACTTCACGCAACCTCGGGGCCTAGTTGGCTTGCCCGCCCGCGCCTGCACATAGTCCCAATCCGCCGCACGATCGCCTGCGAGGCTCACTGGCGTGCGGGAGGTTTCTGCGAAAGTGCGGCTTCGCGTCCGGGAAGTTGATCTACCGGGCACCGATCAGCGCCCCAACTATTTCGCTTGCCTGCACGCTGCCCAAGCGCCTATCCTATGAAACCAAGTTATACATCTCGGGGAGCGCCAATTGTCCATCGTTTCGCCATCTGAAGCCAAGCGCCCGGCTGCTCAGGCCCGTCAGCAACCGCCGTCGGCGTCTTACGCGGCGTGGCGCGACGCGGCTGAGCAGCGCGACCGCGCGAACCGATTGGACGAGTGGCGCAGCCTGGAAACCGCCGACGAGTTCGACGCGGGCGAAGTCCGGCTACGCATGGATGCGCTGCGGGCCAGCAACACCCGGGACGACAAGGGTGAGCTTCTTTTCCAGCTCAACGAAGGCGTCCACGGCAACATTGCGGGCATCGGAAACCCGGCGCTTTATGCCCGGGCTGAGGCGGGGACCAAGCACCTGGTCGGCGAGTATTTTGCCGCGGTGGTCGAGGCACTCGACGCGGTCGCCGCGGCCTCGGAGCGCGAAGTTCCGCTGGCGGAGAAGCTTGATTTCTTCCAGCGCGCCTCGCTGTGCTACGGCCGCTCCGCGCTGATGCTGAGCGGCGGTGGCGGGCGGGTCTATTTCCACCACGGCGTGGTCGACGCGCTGCTTTATCAGGGTTTGTTGCCCGACGTGCTCTCGGGATCGAGCGCGGGCGGGTGGATATGTGCCCAGCTCGGCGCGCGCCGGGATGACGAGCTCGATGGCTATTTCGCGTCGAAACGCTATGAGTTCGGCATGGCGCGTAGCGCGCTTTCCACCATGCTCAACGCGCGCTCGATGCGCGAGAACCCGTCGCTGGCAAAGGCGCGGCGCGAGGTGGTCGCCGAGCTGGCGGGCGACATGACCTTTGCCGAGGCGCATGAGCACAGCGGGCGGATGATCAACATCTCGGTCGCCTCGCCCGACAGGTTCCACCGCGCGCGGCTGCTCAACGCGATCACCTCGCCCAACGTCACGCTGCGTTCGGCTTGCCTCGCCACATCGTGCCTGCCACGGTTTTCCGAGCCCGAAATGCTCGAAGCCAAGGATCGCAGCGGCCGGGTCGTCCCCTACCTGCCGGGCCAGCGCTGGATCGACGGGGCGCTCGCCGACGATCTGCCGATGAAGCGTCTGCAGCGGCTCTATGCCGTAAACCACTTCGTCGTCAGCCAGATCAATCCGTTGAGTGCGGTCATCCCGTTCCTCCGCGCCGATCGCAAGTCGGGCAAGGATGGACCGATCTACCAGGCGAGCAACTTCTTCTTCGGCGCGCTGCGCGAGGGCGCCAAGTTCGCGCAGCGCTCGTTGTGGCCGGTCAATCGCGTGGTCGCCGACGCCTGGCTGGAATATTTCTACCGTGTCGCGGACCAGAATTATTCGGGCGATATCACGATCGAAGCCGGCATCGACCGGCGCAGCTTCGAGCATTCAGTGTTCAACTTTGCCGACGACGCGGAGATTGTCGCGATGATCGGGGAAGGCCGACGCGCGACCTGGCCCCGGATCGAGCAGATCCGCAACGCGACGCTGGTAAGCAAGGCGCTCGACGCCCATCTCGTCGCGCTGGAACGCCAGGCGATGGGGGTGCGCGATGCGCGCTTCCGCCGGGTCCCGGGGCATGGTGTGTGATGCAGTGGATTGGGGAGAAGCAGCAATGACCGTGCCGGTTTTCGATCTTTCCGGGCGAATCGCCCTCGTGACCGGGGCCTCGTCCGGGTTCGGCGCCCACTTCGCGCGTCTGCTCGCGGCCGCGGGAGCGCGCGTGGTGGTGGGCGCGCGCCGCATCGACCGGCTCGAAGCGCTCTGCGCGGAAATCACGGCCAGCGGGGGCGAGGCGCTCGCCGTGCCGCTCGATGTGGCCGGAGAAGCCTCGACCATCGCCGCTTACGACGCGGCCGAGGCGCGGTTCGGCACGGTCGACACGATCGTCGCCAACGCGGGGATTGCGGCGGACAAGTTGTCGGCGCAAATCCCGATCGACGAGTGGGACGGGGTCTTCGCCACCAATATGCGCGGCGCGTTCCTGACGGTGCGCGAAGGCGCTCGCCGGCTGATCGCCGCGGGAAGTTCCGAAAAGGAGAACGGGCGCGTGGTGGTGATCGGCTCGATCACCGCAGACAAGCTATATCCCGGAACCGCGGCCTATTCAGCGAGTAAGGCGGGGGTCAGGCATATGGCCCGGGTGCTGGCCCGCGAATGGGCGCGCAAGGGGATCAACATCAACGTGATCCAGCCCGGTTACTTCCCGACCGAGCTGACCGGCGACCTGTTCGAGACCGAAATGGGCCAGGGATTGCTCAAGACGTTTCCGCGCCGCCGGCTGTGCGAGATGGATTCGCTCAGCGTCCCGTTGCTCCATTTGTGCTCCGATCACGCGCGCGGGGTGACGGGAAGCGTGTTCACGATCGACGACGGCCAGTCGCTCTAGCATCGAGGAGACGATCATGACCGGGAAACCCGAGGGCGTCGGCCGCGAGGTTCTTTACGAGCGCGAGGGCCACATCGCGCTTGTCACGCTCAACCGGCCCGACAAGCACAACGCGGTCAACGGCGCGCTGGCCGCCGCGCTCGACTGGATCGTCAAGGACATCGAGAACGACGACGAAGTTCGCGCGGCGATCCTCACCTCGTCGCTCGACCGGACCTTCTGCGCCGGGGCCGACCTCGGCGAAGTTGCGAGGGGCAACGGCCGCGCGCTGACCACGCGCGACGGGGGCTTCGCCGGGTTCGTCGACGCCGCGCGGGCCAAGCCGTGGATCGCCGCGGTGCGCGGCAACGTCCTGGCGGGCGGCTGCGAGCTGGCTTTGGCTTGCGACATGATCGTGGCGGGCGACGACGCGCGGTTCGGTTTGCCCGAGGTCAAGCGCGGGCTGTTCGCGGGTGCCGGCGGGGTGCATCGCCTGCCCCGCGCATTACCGCGCAACGTCGCGCTCGAACTGATCGCAACCGGCAATCCGCTGCCCGCCGATCGGGCCTATGCGCTCGGGCTGGTAAACCGCCTGGTGCCCGCCGACTCAGTGCTTGCCGAGGCGCGCAAGCTTGCCGGCGAAATCGTGGTCAACGCCCCGCTCGCGGTGCGCGAAAGCCTCAAGCTGGCGCGCGTTTCGGCCGAACATGCCGATGCCGAGCTGCGCCGGATATCGATACAGGCGAGCGCGGTGGTGATGGCCAGCGAGGACGCCAGGGAAGGCCCGCGGGCCTTCGTCGAAAAGCGCCAACCGGTCTGGACGGGGCGCTAGGCCGCAGCATCGACGTCGCGGCGGTAGAGAACCTTTTCGGCGAACAAGCCGGCGATCCGATCGTCCGGCAAGCCCAGCCACTCGCGCAAGATCTCGTCGCAATGCTCGCCCATCACCGGCGCCTCGCGGCGCGGCGGCGAGGGCCAGTTGCACGACGGCGCGGGGCCGCCTTCCTGCGGAAAATCGAAGTCGAGCAAGCTATGGCTCGCCTCGTGGAACATCTCGCGCGACTTGAAGTGCGGGTGGCCGGGCAGTTCGGTGACGCGCAGCATTGGCGCCGCGGTGATGCCGGCCGCCTGCAACGCGTCCGCCGCGGCGAGCGGCTGGTGCCGGGCCATCCAGGCGCGCAATTCCTGCCGAACCGAGACGCTGTCCGCGCTGCGCGCAACGCCGATCAGATCGCACAGCGCATCGCGCACGCCCGGCTGCTCGACCGCGATCGCGCACCATTCGTCATCCCCAGCACAGGGATAGACGTTGGCGTGGAACCCCTCGATGCGCTCGGGCGACACGCCGAGCGAGGCGGCGGCGAGTTCGACGCCGAGATGGTCGACGATGCATTCGCCCTGGGCGATGCTGACCTGACCGCCTTGGCCGGTCCGCAAGCGGCGGATCAATAGCGCCAGCGTGCCGATGACGCCTGTGCGCGCGGCGCTGTGATCGGGATAAACGGTTATGGCGTCGGCGAAACCGTCCGCCTGATCGGCATAGCGCCACAAGTGGGTCAGGCCGGTGCCGGCGCGAACCAGTGGACCGTAGCCCATTCGCGCGGACCAGGGCCCGGTCGGCCCCCAGGCCGAACTGTCGCAGGCCACCAGCCGGGGATTGATCCTGCGCAGTTCTTCGTCGCCGAACCCGAGCGCGGCGAGCGTGCCGGGCTTGAAGTTGGAAAACAGCACGTCCGCGGTGGCGATCAATTCGCCGAGGATGCGCTTGCCGGCGGAGCTACGCAGGTCGAGGCCGAGGCTGCGCTTGTTGCGGTTGCCCGCGGCGAAGGTCACCGACATCGGCCCGCCGTCGCGCGTCTGGCGGCTGCCGTCGGGGAACGCCGGATTCTCGACCTTGACCACGTCGGCTCCGAGATCGCCGAAGATCCGCCCGCTCTCGGCCCCGACCACGATCACCCCGAGGTCGAGCACGCGCAGCCCCGCGGCCGGGAGCGAACCGGGCGCGGCCGATGCCGCGGGGAAGGACGGGCGCGGGTGGAGGAAGGCAACCTCGGCGATCGGCTCGGGCGGTCCCGGCGGCGGGCCGGCAGCGCCCATCCGTTCGCCGTCGATCACGATCGTGCCATTGGGGACGGTCAGGCGAACGCCTTCGGGGGTTTCGACCACGGTGAAGGCGTTGCGCGCGACCAGCTGCGGATGAGCCAGCGCTTCGCCCAGCTCATAGACGCTGGCTGTCGGGACCCCGAAGCGCTCGCCCTCGCTCTCGAGCTCGGCGCGGGTGCGGCCGGCGAAGTGCGCGGCGATCGCCCTCATCAGTTCGCGCGACTGAAAGCGGATGACGAGCTTGTTGAAGCTCGGGTCGGCGAACTCGGCGGGCTCGCGGAGCCATTTGAACATTCCCTGCCACTGGCGCGGCGCGAGCACGCAGATCCGCACGAACCCGTCTTTGCACGGCAGGATCGGGTACTGGAAGCGCGCCTCGGAGCGACCGCGCGGCAACCTCGAGGCCGGTACCCCGGCGGTGGCGCTGCCGGCGATGCCGAAGCCGGGGTCGAGCGCCTGCATCGCGCCGTCGAGGATCGAGAAGTCGAGCAGGTCGCCCGCGCCGCTGCGCAGGCGGTGGAAGTAGGCGACGAGCACCGCCATCGTCGCCTGGACCGCCGCGCAGGCGTAGGCCAGCCGGGCAGGCGGCAAGATAGGCTCGCGGCCCGGGTTGCCCGACCGTGAAAGCTCTCCGCTGAGCGCGTGGAACACAGCATCGGAGCCTTTCCAATCGCGAATTGCGCTGTTGCTGCCGAAGTCGCTGACCTGGAGCACGACCAGCGTCGGGTGGCGTGCGGCCAGTGTCCCCAGCGCCAGCTGCGCGAAGGCATTCGCTGCGGGCGAAAGATCGTGGAGCAGGATGTCGGCCTCGCCGAGCAGGCGCTCGAACGCGGCGATGCCGTCCGCCGCGGCGGGATCGAGCAGCACCGCGCGCTTGCCGAGATTGGCAAGCGGGAAGTCGAGCGGAACGCCATTGGCGCTGCGTCCGGTGGTGCGGTCGGAAGCGCCGGGAAACTCGATCCTGATGACTTCAGCGCCCAGTTCGGCAAGGCTCCGCCCGACATGAGCCAGCGGCCCGGCGACGCAATCGAGGACGCGGGTGCCAACCAGCGGACGGCCTGCCATACTCTGCTCCTCAGCAACTCGACTTTTCCTAACATGATGGTTGCATGAAAGTAAACCTGGTTATACAGGTGGAATTCCGTCGCCCGTCAGCTGGAGCTCACCGATGTCCGCTATCTCCCCAGAAGACCGGGCTGCCATGCGCGAGAGCTTCGCCAGGCTCCTGGCAAGCGACCACACCGAGGCAAGGATGCGCGCTACGACGGCCAGTCCCGCGGGCTTTGACCGCAGCTTGTGGGGCAAAGTCGGAGAGATGGGCCTGCTCGCCGTGCTGGTCGCCGAAGAAAACGGGGGGCTCGGAGCCGGAATGCGCGAAATGGGCGAGCTGTTCGAAGAAGCGGGCAAGGCGCTTTATACCGCGCCGCTGCTCGAAAGCGCGGTGATCGCGACCAGCCTGCTGGCGCTGTCTGCCGATGCCGAGGCGCGGGCGCGGCTGCTGTCCGCGATGGCGGCGGGCGAGACGATCGCGATTCCGGCACTGACCGGCGACAGCGGGACCTGGGACGCCGCCGGTGTCGCTGTGGAAGCTGCGGGCGACCTCCTCAGCGGGCACGCCGCCTACGTCAATCATGCCGCCAGCGCCGACGTCCTGCTCGTCGCCGCGCGCGAGGGCGCGGGCGTTGCGCTCTACGAAGTCGCTCCCGCCACGGATGGCGTAACGCTGACCCCGCAGCCGGCCAACGATCCTTCGCTACGGCTGTCGCGGATCAATTTCGAGGGTGCCGCCGCCCGGCGCATCGAAGGCGCCGATGCCGCTGTAATCAGAGCCGCACTCGACCGCGGCCGGGTGGCTCAGGCGGGCGAGCAGGCGGGTGGATCGCGCCACGTGCTCGATATGACCGTCGCCTATATGCTCGGGCGCTACCAGTTCGGTCGGCCGATCGGCAGCTACCAGGCGCTCAAGCATATGGCCGCGGACTTGCTGGTCGAGGTCGAATCCGCGCTCTCCGCCGCGCGTCACGCCGCCGCCGCGATGGACGATGGCTCGGCGGACGCCGTGCAACTCGTGAGCCTCGCGGGCTTCGCGTGTGCCGATGCCTATGTCGAGGTGACCGCGCAGGCGATCCAGATGCACGGCGGCATCGCCTATACCACCGAGTACCCGCTGCACCTCTACTGGCGCCGCGCGCGCAGTCTGGCGCAGATGCTGGGGAGCTCGGGGGCGTTTTGCGAGCAGTATCTGGGCGAATGGGAGAAAGCGGCATGACCGGGGCAGCGACACAAGCGACGGCGACGAACGACGTCGAACGGGAAGTCCGCGCCTGGCTTGCCGCGAACTGGGACGCCGACAAGCGCTGCGAGAAGGGCACCGACAAGCTCGACGCCAAAGGCTGGCTGACCAGAGTGCGCGACGCTGGCTACGCGGTACCGACCTGGAGCCCGGAATGGTTCGGGCGCGATTTTTCCTCGGCCGAGGCCCGTCTGGTCGATAAGGCGTTCCGCGAGGTTCGCGCCCCGGGGACCGGCCAGGACCGTTCCAATCTCGGCGCGGTAACCGTCTACAAGCAGGGCTCGGACGAACTCAAGGCGGCGCACCTGCCCGGCATGCTGCTCGGCATGCGCGGCTGCCTGCTCTACTCCGAACCCTCGGCTGGATCGGACCTGGCCGGGGTGCGCACCCGCGCCGAGCGAAACGGCGACGAGTTCGTGGTCAACGGCCAGAAAATCTGGACCTCGAGCGCGCGCGAGGCCGACTATGGAATGCTGCTCGCGCGCACCGACTGGGACGTGCCCAAGCACAGCGGGCTGACCTTCTTCATCCTGCCGATGCGCCAGCCTGGGGTCGAGATTCGGCCGCTCAACCAGATCACCGGCGAATCCGAGTTCAACGAGGTTTTCCTGACCGACGCGCGGGTTCCTGCGGCGAACATCGTCGGTCGCGAGCACGGCGGCTGGCAGGTGCTCCAGACCGCGCTCGCGTACGAACGTCTGATCATGGGCGAGGGTGCCTCGCAGCGCGGCGGAACCAAAGTCTCGCGCGTTCCCGAGGTGATCGCAGTGGCGCGCAAAACCGGACGGATTGGCGATCCCGCGATGCGCCAGCGGATTGCTCAACAACTCGCCTGGCGCCAGCTCAACGAGCTCAATATGCGCCGTGCCAAGGAAGAAATCCGCGCCCAGGGTTCGTCCTCGCTAATGTCGCTCGGCAAGTTGGCGATGTCGCGGATCCAGCACGGCGAGGCGCGCTTGCGCAGCGAAATGCTCGGCGCCGAAGGGCTGCTCGACGATGCCGCGCACCCCGAGGCGCGCGATGCCAACTTCGATTCGGCCAAGGCGTACATGAACTCGATCGGCGGCGGCACCGACCAGATCCAGCGCAACATCATCTCCGAGCGGATCCTCGGCCTGCCGCGCGAGCAGGAAGCCGACCGGACCATCCCGTTCCGCGACGTCAAAAGCGGATGACAGCGATCCCCGACAACACTCCGGTCATCATCGGAGTCGGACAGGCTTCGGAACGTCCCGACGATCCGGGCTATCGCGCGCTGTCGCACATGGACCTGGCGGGTGAGGCGCTGCGCGAGGCAATCGCCGACTGCTTCGCGATCGGCAGCGTGGCGAGCGCGATCGACACGATCGCGGCGATACGCCAGTTCGAAAACTCGACGCCGCGCGCCCAGCGTCCGTTCGGCGGGTCGAACAACCCGCCGCGTTCGGTCGGCCGCCGGGTCGGCGCCGATCCTGCCCGCGCGATCCTCGAGATCAGCGGCGGACAGGGCAACCAGAAGCTGGTCGGCGAGCTGGCCACCGAGATCGCCGCAGGACGCAGCCGGGTCGCTGCGATCGTCGGCGCCGAGGCGATCTCGACCGTACTGACGCTGACCGCGCGCGGCGAGACGCCTGACTGGTCCGAAGAGGTAGAAGGCAGCCTCGAAGACCGAGGCTACGGTCTCGACGGGCTAATGGACCCCGCGCTCGCCCGCCACGGAGCAGTCGGCGCGATCCCGGTCTACGCGCTGTTCGACAACGCCCGGCGGGCGAAGCTGGGCCTGTCTCCCGACGCCTACCGCCGCGAGATCGGCGCACTTTTCGCGCCGTTCACCGAAGTTGCTTCGCAGAATCCGCACGCCGCCTCACGCGAGGTTCGTTCGGCAGAGGAACTGGCGACTGTCACCGAACGCAATCGCATCGTCGCCGAGCCCTACACCCGGATGACCGTGGCCCGCGATCAGGTCAACCAAGGTGCCGCGATCCTGATCGCCTCGGCCGGGGCCGCGCGTGAGCTCGGCATTCCGGAAGACCGCTGGGTCCACATTCATGGCGTTTCCAACGCGATGGAACTGACCCCGCTGCGCCGCCCCGATCTTGCGGAAAGTCCGGCATCGTGGCGCTCGCTCGATGCCGCGCTCGACATCGCCGGGCGCAGCATTGCCGACATGGCGTTCCTCGATTTCTACAGCTGCTTCGCGATTGCCGTGTTCAATGCGATCGATCATTTCGGGATCGCCGCGGACGATCCGCGCGGGCTGACGCTGACCGGCGGGCTGCCGTTCTTCGGCGGCGCGGGCAACAACTACTCGGCGCACGCGATCGTTGAGGCGGTGCAGCGGCTGCGCGCCATGCCCGGTAGCTTTGGCTTGGTCGGGGCCAACGGCGGGGTGATGAGCAAGTACGCGAGCGGAGTCTACTCGACCGCCCCGGCCGATTGGTCCGCGGGCAGCCGCTGGACCAAACTTGCCGACGAGCAGGGCGGGCTGCCGCTGGCCGAAGTCGCCACCGGTGAGGCGAGCATCGACAGTTATACTTTCGTCCCGGGCAAGGGCGACCCGCTGGCGATCGTCATCGCCCGCAACGACCGCAGAGAGCGGCTGGTTGCGCGCGCTATGCTGTCCGAGCCGGCCTTGCGCGAGCGCTTCGAGCGGGGAGACGTCTTCGGCGCGCGCATCTCGGTCGCGACCGACGACAAGGGCCGCAGCACTTTCTCCTTGGTCGGCTAGGTCTTGTCGCGCGCCTTGCCCTTCGCTCGCGCGCGCGGCGCAGCGGGCGGCGCGCTGTCGAGCAGGGCTTTGTATTCGGCCACGCTCTCGTCCAGGCAACGCATATAGACGTCGATATCGGGGAGCAGATCGCGGCAACCGACCACGCTGACGTTGAACCACTCGCAATAGCTGCCGACCAGGTGGACCAGGCCCATGTTGTTCATGCACGGCCCGCCGCCGCCGATGTTCACGATTCGCGCGCCGCAGAAATACATCGGGACGGTCATTCCGGGGACGTTGGTGACGTACGTGTTGGTTGCCAGAGCGCGGCCGCTGCGGTCGCCGATCGCGCTGACCGCACGCGCCGCCATGCCCGCCAGGGCTCCCGGGACCGACGAAGTCAGATCGGCGATTGCGCGGGCGCTCAGCGCGCGGTCGGCGTTCTTGATCTGCGCCATCTGCGCCGCGATCAGCTTGAGCCGCTCGAGCGGGTCGGCGTCCGTCGTCGGCAGGGGCAGGTTGACCAGCGAGAGTACGTTGCCGGCGGACTTGTCGCGCGTCGCCTCGGAGCGGATCGAGATCGGAACCAGCGAGATCAGATTGCTGTCGGGGAGCGCGCCCTTGGCGAGCAGATAGCGCCGCATCGCCCCGGTGACGATCGCCAGCGCGACGTCGTTGACCGTTGACCCAGGGGCGAGGCCGCGCAAGGTTTTGATCTCTGCCAGCGGATGGCGCCACCAGTCGAATACCCTGGCGGGGGTGATTTGGCCGTTGAATGGCGTCTTCGGGGCTATCGCCCTCGACTTTATCGGCGCTCCTTCTGATCCCCCCGACAGACGTTCGCGAACCGCTCCGGGAAGGAGCGAGCCCACCCGCATCGCCAGACGGCCGGGGCGGGTCAACGCATGCCAATACCCCCGGGTCCAGATCTCGGTGACGTTGGGTCCAGGTTCCGGGCGCCACTTCGGCACGCTCGGCTCGGGCGGCAACTTGGGCTCGAATTCGTACATGCCGGTGAGCAGGGCGAGCGCCCCCATGCCGTCGACCATCGAATGATGGATCTTGAGCATCACCGCGAAGGCGCCAGGCGGCAAATCGTCGATCCGGTCGAGTCCTTCGATCACGTACATCTCCCACATCGGGCGATTGGTATCGAGCGGACGCGACAGCAGCCGCGCGAACTGGATCGCGAGCTGGCGCCAGTCGCCGGGCGCGGGCAATGCGATGTGGCGAAGGTGGAAATCGAGGTCGAAATGCGGATCGTCGACCCAATACGGCTCGTCGATGTCGAGCGGGGCGCGCATCAGCTTGCGGCGGAAATTGGGCGCGCCCTCGAGCGCCTGCTCCATTTTGGCCCTGATCTGCTTCAGGCGCAGCTTTCCGCCGCCCGGAAGCGTCGAAGGGTCGCAGATGAACAGGGGGGCGATGTGGTTGGGCGTGTTCGCGGTCTCGACGAACAGCATCGCGGAATCAGTGGCGCTAAGCTGGTGCAACTCGGTCATGGTCGATGACTTCCTCTCTCAGCCGGCGATCCGGCTCGCCTGGCCCTGCCAGTAACGATCCTTGATCAGCCGCTTGTAGAGTTTGCCGTTGTCGAGCCGTGGCAGCGCCGGATCGAAATCGACAGAGCGCGGGCACTTGATGGCCGACAAGTGCTCGCGGCAGTGGGCGATCAGTTCTTCGGCCAGTTCGGGACCGGCGGCGGACGGGTCGGCGGGCTGGACCACCGCTTTCACTTCCTCGCCGAACTCGGGATGCGGCACCCCGATCACCGCGGCGTCGGCGACCTTGGGGTGGGTTATCAGCAGGTTCTCGACCTCTTGCGGATAGATATTCACCCCGCCCGAAATGATCATGTAGCTCTTGCGGTCGGTGAGGAAGAGATAGCCGTCCGCGTCGACATAGCCGACGTCGCCGAGCGCCGACCAGGTCGGGTGCAGCGGATTGCGGCTGTCGCGGGTCTTGGCCTCGTCGCCGAGATAGCGGAAGTCCCACCCGCCCTCGAAGTAGACGGTGCCCTGCTCGCCGGCGGGCAGTTCGATGCCCTCCTCGTCGCAGATGTGGAGCGTGCCCCAGCTCGCGCGACCGACCGAGCCGGGCTTGCGCAACCATTCCTCGGAGGTGATCCCGGTCGAGCCGTTGCCCTCCGAGCCGCCATAGTATTCGAACAAAATCGGACCGAGCCACTCGATCATCTGGTGCTTGACCGGAACCGGGCAGGGCGCCGCGGCGTGGATCACGGTCCGGAGCGACGACAGGTCAAACCGCGCGCGCACCTCGGCGGGCAGCTTGAGCATCCGCACGAACATCGTCGGGACCATCTGGGTGATGGTCACCTTGTAGCACTCGATCGCGGCGAGGGCGGCCTCGGGGTCGAACCTGGGCATCTGGACGACGGTCGCGCCCAGACGGTGGCAGTTGGTGGTGAAGACCAGCGGCGCTGTGTGGTAGAGCGGCGCGGGCGACAGGTAGACGTCTTCGCTTCGCAGTCCATAGCCGTCGCGCGCCTTGGCGGCGAGGATGCTGAGGTCGGTCACCCCGCCCTCGGGCAGCGGCAGCCGGACTCCCTTTGGCCGGCCGGTGGTCCCGCTCGAATAGACCATATGGAAGCCGGGGCGTTCGTCGCCGATCGGTTCGGCCGGCTGGCGATTGCACTGGTATCGCCACTCGTCGAGGGTCAAGATCTCGACCCCGGCGGGCGCGTCGAGCGTCGCCAGGGCAGAGATTTCCGGAGAGACCACCACCAGTTTCGCGCCCGAGTTCGCGACGATGTAGCTCGCTTCCTCGCCGGTTAGCGCGGTGGCGACGGGCGTGATGTAGAGCCCGCAGCGCTGCGCCGCCCAGTAGAACTCGAACACACCCGGGTCGTTGCCCAGCCAGAACGCCACGGTATCGCCGCGGACGATGCCCCTGGCGCGCAACAGGTGCGCGCCGCGGTCGGCGCGGTCTTCGAGTTGGCCGTAAGTCAGCGTGGCCGAGCCGTCGGACATGATGACGGCGGGCTTGGCCGGATCGGCCGCCGCATGGATGCGGGGATGCGTCACGCCGCAGCGGCTTTGATCTTCGCCGCCTCTTGCAGCTCGATAAAGCTGTCGCGCAGGCACTCGATGTAGAATCCGATGTCGGGGAGCAGCTCGCGGCAGCTGGTGACCGAGATCGTCACCTCGAAATCCATTCCGGTGATCGTATGGAACAGCCCACTGCCTTCGATCACCGGCCCGAATCCGGCGTAGCACAGCACTTTCGCGCCGGTGAAATAGTGCCCGCCGGGCGGGTTGGGGGCGTTGGTGACGGTGGTGTTGGCCATCGCGGGCAGCGAAGCATCGCTACGCTCGGCCATGCCGAGCATCCCGCGTATCATCCGCGAACGCAGCGGATAAGGCGTCAGCGCCAGCATGTTGCCCATGAAGTCGCCGCCGATCGCGTCTGCCTGCGCCTTGCCCTTTTTAGAGCTCTCGGCAATCGCCTTGAGGCGCTCGAGCGGATCGGCGATGTCGGTGCCCAACGTTGCCCGCATCGCCGAGACGAAGTTGCCGCCCTCGGCCGCATTACCGGCGCCGCGGACGCTGATCGGGCACATCGTGAGCAGCGATTTTTCGGGCAGCTCGCCGTGCTTCGCCAGGTACTTGCGCAAGCCGCCGCCGACCACGGTCAAGAGCAGGTCGTTCATCTTCGGCTTGCCAAGCGAAGCGCGCAGTTTCTGGACGTCCCTCATCTCAAAGCGCACGAAGTCCCACACCCGGTGGGTGGTGATCTTGCCGTGGAACCGCGTCTTGGGCGCGAGCATGTCGCGCCAGTTTTCGCGCAAATCTCCAGCGGTCGATCGCACGCTCGCGACCATGCCTTTGCCAAGGCCGGGCATCGCCTTGAGGTTGGCGAGCCACTGCTTGGCGCCTTCCTGGAGCGAATTGACGGTCCAGCCGAGCGCATCGGGCTTGCGGTCGGGCACCCACCGTTTCTCGGGTTGCACCGGCTCGAACTCGGGCGTGTCCTGCATGAACGCCCACAAGGCCGCGCCGCCGGCTTTGCCGTCAAAGGTCGCGTGGTGCATCTTGAACAGCATCGCGAAGGCGTCCTCCGGCACGCCTTCGAGCTCTTCGAGGCCTTCGATGATGTACATTTCCCAGAGCGGGCGGTGCATGTCCATCGGCCGCGAGATCAGCCGCGAGGTCAAGATCTTGAGCTGACGCCAGTCGCGCGGCTTGGGCAGCGCGATGTGGCGGACGTGGAATTCCAGGTCGAAGTCGGGATCGTCGATCAGCCGCGGCTCGTCGAGCCCGAGCGGGTGGTAGACCAGCTTGCGCCGCAGGTTGGCCATCAGGTGAAGCCGGCTCTCGACGTAATCGAGAATGTCGCGGTGGCGGACGAAGTGGCCCGGCGCGGTCGAAGGGTCGAGCACGAACAGCCCGCCGATGATCAGCGGGGCGTTGGGCGTCTCCATGTCGAGAAACACCGCGTCACTCGCGGAAATCCGGCGCATTTCAGAAACCTCACCCTAGTTGTATAACTAGGTAATCTACCTATAGCAAAACCGTCGCCGAGTCGAGTCGTGCTATCGCAGCGTGAAGCGTTTGGCCTTGTCCGCCATCAGCGCGGTCCGATCGACTTGCGGCACGCCGACCGGATTGCCGATCTGGCAATACTTGAGGCTTTGCAGCAGCGCCACCGAGCGCGGCAGGTCGAGGCTTTGCCAGATCGCCTTGACCGAGCCGGCGGTGGCGGCGGGCGGCTTGGCCGCGACGATCGCGGCAAGCTCGGCGGCGCGCGGCCACAATCGGTCGAGCGGGACCACCTCGCTGACGATGCCGATCCGCATCGCGGTCTCCGCACCAACCCGCTCGTCGTTGCCGAGCAGCACCATGCGCAATACGTCCTGCAGCGGCATCTTGTAGGTCATCCCGATCGGCTCGAGCGCGCTGGTCATGCCATAGGTGACGTGCGGATCGAAGAACGTCGCGTCGTCCGAGCTGATCACGATGTCGCACTCGTTGAGCCAGTAGAACGCGCCGCCCGCGGCCATCCCGTGGACCGCCGCGATCACCGGCTTCCAGCAGTTCATCGACTTGGGGCCGAGGTATTTGCCGGGATCCTCGCAATGCCAGGTGTTGGCGAGATCGACCACGGCTTGCCCCGGCTCCTGCGAGGCCTTCACGTCGGCACCGGTGCAGAACGCGCGCCCCGGGGCGGCACGCAGCACGCAGCAGTGGACATCGTCGTTCCAGGCGAGTTCCTTCCACAGCGCCTCGAATTCCTCGACCATTGTCTTGGTGAAACTGTTCATCGCCTCGGGGCGGTTGATCGTGATCGTCGCGACATGATCGGCGATGTCGAGGAGAATGGTTTCGTAGGTCATGCTTGACTCTCCCGCTGCGCGATGTGATGTCTTACCAGGTTATACAAGTGAGGCCCACGATGACAAGCGCCATTCCGTCCGATCTCCGCGCCGCGGTAGAACGGCGGGCCGGCGCTTCGATCGTTGCCGAGCGTCCGCGCGGCGGCGGCGGGGCTTCGCGTCAGGGAGCCGAGATAACCCTGGCCTATCCGTCGGGCGAGAGGCAGGACTGCTACCTCGCATGGGATACGCGAACCCACGATGCCAAGCGGATGGCGTTCTTCGAGCGCGAGACCGCCGCGCTCGCGGCATTGTCGGGCCCACTGGCCCAAAGCGGCGTCCGGGTCGCGCGGCTGATCGCCGCCGAGCCCTCGCACCTCGCGCTGTGCTGTGCCTTCGTGCCCGGGCGCGACCGTTTTCCCGAAGCGCCAGACAAGACCGCGCTCGCCGCGGATTTCCTCGACCAGCTGGCCAGGCTCCACGCGATCGACGCGAGCCATCCGGCGCTTGTCGCGCTGGGCGATTCGCATCAGCCGGTCGCGGCGACGATCGCCGCGCGGCTCCGCCAGCTTTCGGCGGACAACTTCGCCAGTGGCGCCGACCCGCTGCTCGAGCTCGCGCTTACTTGGCTCGCCGCCAACGTCCCCGAGGACCGCGATAAGCCAGTCTTGGTCCATGGCGATGCCGGGCCGGGCAACTTTCTCTACGAAGGCGACCGCGTCACCGCGCTGATTGACTGGGAGCTGACTCACCTCGGCGATCCAATGGAGGATCTCGCGCAAATCCAGGTGCGCAGCCTGATCCAGCCGTTCGTGCCGATGCGCGAGGCGTTCGCCGCTTACGAGAAGGCCAGCAGGCGGCCGGTCGAGGTGGCGCGGGTCAAATATCATCGCCTGTACTTCCAGCTCGGCTTCATGGTCGCCGGCCAGGTCACCCAAGCCGCCGCGGGTGGTCCGGCAGGCGCCGCGACCGGCGCCGCAATGCTCTATGGCACGATGCACCGCCGGATCGTCGTCGAATCGCTCGCCGAACTGAGCGGCATCGCGCTTGAAGACCCGGTCCTGCCCGAATGTCCGGCACAATGGACCGACGCGGGCTTCGAAGTCGCGCTCGCCGACCTCAAGGACGAGATCGTCCCGGGGCTGACCAGCCAGCGCGCTTCGGCCAAGGCCAAGGCGCTGGCGAGGATGGTCAAGTTCTGGCGGATGCGCGAACGCTACGGCGCGGCCTTCGACGCGCAGGAGTGCGCGGAAATCGGGGCGGTGCTCGGTGCATCCTTTGCGGAGGTGCCTGCCGCGCGGGCCGCGCTCGGCCAGGCGACCGCCGCCGGAAAAGTCGCGTTCGCCGAGGCGTTGCGGCTGTGCCACGCCCGCACCACCCGCGAGACTTTCCTGATGCGCGACGCGCTGGGCGCGCTCGCCACCACCCGCTACGAGGACATCGCATGACCGAAGTTGTGACCTTCAGGGCCGAGGACGATTGCTACCACAAGCTGTCCGACGATCCTTACGAGACCGAGACCAACTGGTGGTCGTGGAACGTCCCCGGGCGCAAGCTCGGCGGGTGGATCCACACGCCCTATTACCCCAACCGCAAGACCGTAACCTGGCGCATCTTCGTGTGGGGACCGGACGGTTACGATCCCGCGCGGATGGGGTACTATCGCAAGGTCGAGGAAGCGCCGATGCCGGACAATCCCGACCTGCGCGACATCACCTTTCCCGGCGGCGGCTATTCGCTCAAGATGCTTGAGCCGGGAATGAAGTACCATCTCCAGTATGAGGACGAGGCGCGCGATTTCGCGCTCGACTTCGTATTCGAGGGCGCGCATCCGCCGCGCCGGTTCGAGCCGGGCGAGCCGCCGTTCCTCCAGACCCCGCACTACGATCAGCTCGGCCGGATCACGGGAACGTTGCGGCTGCGCGGCGAGGACATCGCGCTCGACTGTTGGAGCGTGCGCGACCGCACCTGGGGACCGCGCGGCGGGCCCTATGCGCAAAGCCGCAAGCAGAGCTACGCCGACGATCTCGAGCGCGTGCTTCGTCCCGGCGGCGCGCGCTGGCGCGAGATCGAGCGCGAGCGGGGGCGCGGGCGCATCCAGTACATTTTCGGCCATGCCGACGGGCAGAGCGGCTTTCTCGGCTTCGTCCGCCCGCAGGACGGCGATGCCGAAGGCTGGAGCCCGATGAACGGCGGTTACCTGCTGCGCGACGGCGCCTATGGCTCGCTCGACAAGGCGAAGAGCCGGATGCGCTGCTTCCGCAGCCCGGAGACCGGCTGGTGCACGCACATGCAGGTCGAGTTCACCGATCTCGAGGGCCGGACGCTGGCCGCCGAGGGCATGGCGGTCAGCCGGATGAGCGAGGCGGGCTATGGCACCAATCAGCTGATGCGGTGGGACTTCGACGGCAAGGTCGGCTGGGGCGAAGACCAGGACGTGTGGAACGGGCCGCACTTCCTGCGCATGCTCGATGCCCTGAGGGCAACCCGGTGAGGACAGCCACATGAACTTCGATCTTTCCGATGAGCAGAAAATGCTCGCCGAACAGGCCCGCGGCCTGCTCGCCGAGCGCGTGCCGTTCGATCGTTTGCGCAAGCTGATCGACGCGAATGCCGAGTGGGACGAACCGCTGTGGCGCGAGCTTGGCGAAATGGGCTTCCTCGGCGCGAACATTCCGGAGGAATTCGGCGGGCTCGGCCTGTCCGAGCTCGACCTGGCGATGATCTCGCAGGAACTCGGCCGGGTCAACGCGGCGGTGCCGTTCGCCTCGTCGCTCGTCCTCGCCGCCGATGCCATCCGGCTGGCGGGGAGCGACGTGCAGAAGGCCGAGTGGCTGCCTCGCCTCGCCACCGGCGAAGTCGTGGGCTGTTTCGCCTATGCGGAAGGGCCGGGCGACCTGCTGGGGCGCGGGGTCCGGCAGGAGGGCGCCAAGCTCAACGGAACCAAGACCCCGGTCGCCGATGCCGGGGTCGCGACGCTGGCGGTGGTTCAGGCGGGTGAGGCGCTGGCCTTGGTCCGGCTCGACCAGCCGGGAGTGGCGCGCACCCGGCTCGATAGCTTCGATCAGTTGCGGCCGCATTACCGGCTCGATTTCGCCGACGCCGACGCCGAGCTGCTCCCGCGCGGCGGGCAGATCGAAACGCTGTTCGACCGTGCAGTCGTTCAGGCCGCGTTCGAGGCGGTCGGCGCGGCCGAGGCCTGCCTTACCATGGCGCGCGACTATGCGATGGAGCGGCAGATGTTCGGCCGGCCGCTGGCGGGCTACCAGGCGATCAAGCACAAGCTTGCCGATGTCGCGGTCGCGGTCGAGATGGCGCGCTCGAATGCGTTCTACGCGGGCTGGGCTGCAGGTGACGCATCCGGCGAACTTCCAGGCGCGGCCGCAGCGGCGAGGTTGACCGCGATCACGGCGTTCGAAATGGCAGCGCGCGAGAATCTCCAGGTTCACGGCGGGATCGGCTACACGTTCGAGGCCAATTGCCACTTCTATTACCGGCGCGAACGCACGCTGGCGATCGCCTTGGGCAACCGCGAACACTGGGCGGAGCGGCTGATCGCGCACACCCCCGGCAGCCAGACGAAAGCAGCCTGAGATGGACTTCAACGAATCCCCCGAAGAAGCCGCTTTCCGCACTGCTGCGAAGGCCTGGCTCGCTGCAAACGCACCGCAGCATGAACTCCCCGAAGGCGTCATGCTCGACGACACCGAAGAGGTGATGCTGGGGCGCGCGTGGCAGCGCGCGGTCTACGACGGCGGCTATGCCGGAATCACGCTTCCCACGGCGCTTGGCGGACGCGGCGGCACCGGGATCGAAGCCCTGATCTTCGCCGAGGAAGAGGCGCGCTACAACCTGCCCAAGGGCCCCTACATCGGCATCGGGCTGGGCATGGCGCTTCCGGTGATCGGCAAGCACGGCACGCCCGAGCAGATTGCCGCCTACGCCGACAGGACACTCAAGGGCGAACTCACCTGGTGCCAGCTATTTTCCGAACCCTCCGCGGGATCGGACCTCGCCAATCTGCGCACGAAAGCGGTTCGCGCGGGCGACGACTGGATCGTCAATGGCCAGAAGGTATGGTCGAGCTGGGCGCACCGCAGCGACATGGGCATCCTCGTCGTCCGCACCGATCCGTCGGTGCCGAAGCACAAGGGCCTGACCTTCTTCGTCGTCGACATGACGTCGCCGGGAATAGACATCCGCCCGATCCGGCAGATCTCGGGGGCGAGCGATTTCAACGAGACCTTCTTCAGCGACGTGCGGATCCCCGATGCCAACCGCATCGGCGCGGTCGGCGAGGGCTGGGCCTGCTGCATGACCGTGCTGATGGGCGAGCGGCTCAACCAGGGCGGCGAACGCGGCGGGATCGAGAACCTGATCGCCTATGCCGAGGCGACGCCGAGGGGCGCCGGCACCGCGCTCGACAGCGGCTCGGTGCGGATGGCGCTGGCGCAGGCGCTGGCCGAGGAGCAGGCGGGCAAGTCGTTCCAGGCGCGGCTGCGGACGATGGTCAGCCGCGGCGAGAACCCCGGAGCGCTTGCCGCGATGGTCAAGCTCGCGTTCGCCAGGCGCTATCAGCAGACCAGCGGGCTCGCCCTCGAACTGCGCGGGATGGACGCTTTGGCTCCGCCCGCCGGCGATGCGCGGACCCGGGAAATCCAACACGACTACATCTGGTCGACAGTGATCCGCATCGCCGGGGGCGCAGACGAGGTCCTCAAGAACCAGATCGCCGAGCGTGTCCTCGGCATGCCGGGCGAAGTGCGGATGGACAAGAATGTGCCTTTCGAGCAGTTGAAGTGAGCATGGAGTACCGCCGCCTCGGACACACCGGCCTCAAGGTCTCGCGGCTGTGTCTGGGCTGCATGAGCTTCGGCGAGCCCGGCAAGGGCGCGCATCCGTGGGCGCTGGGCGAGGCGGAAAGCCGCCCGATCATTGCCCGCGCCATCGAGGCCGGGATCAACTTCTTCGACACGGCCAACGTCTATGCCGAGGGCGTCTCGGAAGAAATTACCGGCCGCGCGCTCAAGGACATGGCGCGGCGCGACGAGGTGGTGATCGCGACCAAGGCGTGGGGATCGTGGGGCAAGGGGCCGAACCAGGGCGGGCTATCGCGCAAGGCACTGTTCCAGGCAGTCGATGACAGCCTGCGCCGCCTTGGCACCGACTATATCGATCTCTACCAGATCCACCGCTGGGATCCGAACACGCCGATCGAGGAAACGCTCGAGGCGCTGAACGACATCGTCAGCGCGGGCAAGGCGCGCTATGTCGGCGCGTCGTCGATGTTCGGCTGGCAGTTCCAGAAGGCGCTGATGCTGTCGCGCGCCAACGGGTGGGCGCGGTTCGTGTCGATGCAGAACCACCTCAACCTGCTCTACCGCGAGGAAGAGCGCGAGATGCTGCCGCAGTGCGAGGCCGAAGGGATCGGCGTGATCCCGTGGAGCCCGCTTGCGCGCGGGCGTCTGACCCGGCCGTGGGGTGAGGTCACGACCCGCTCGGAAGGCGACCGCTTCGGCAAGATGCTCTACGCGCGGACCGAGGCGAGCGACCGCGAGGTAGTGGAAGCGGTCGAAGCGCTGGCTGCGGCAAAGGGCGTTCCCATGGCGCAAGTCGCGCTCGCCTGGATGCTGGCCAAGCCTGCCGTCACCTCGCCGATCGTCGGGGTAACCAAGCTGGCGCAGCTCGAAGACGCGTTGGCTGCATTGCTGGTGGAACTGACTGCGGACGAGATCGCGGCGCTTGAGGCGCCGTACATCCCGCACCCCGTGCTCGGCCACGCCTGAGTCGCGCGCAGTCCCAACGAGCGAAATATCTTCAAGCCGCCTTGCGCCGCTCCGCCGCCGCTTTCGCGAGCGGCCCGACCAGGTCCTTCTTGACGATCTTGCCGTTCGGATTGAGCGGCAGTTCGTCCATGATCACCAGCGTGCGCGGGACCTTGTTGTCGGCGACATGCTCGCGGCAGAACGCGATGATCTCTTCGGGCGTGGCGGTGGTGCCGGGGCGCAGCGAGACGGCGGCGGCGATGTCCTCGCCCAGCACCTCGTGCGGCACGCCGACCACCGCCGCCTGCTGGACCGCGGGGTGCTGGTGGAGCGCGGTCTCGATCTCCAGCGGGGTGATGTTGTAGCCGCCGCGGATGATCAATTCCTTCGAGCGGCCGGCCATGATCAGGTCGCCGTCCTCGTCGACGTAGCCAAGGTCGCCGGTCTTGGTCCAGCCGCCCTTGAAACTGGCCGCGGTCGCCTCATCATCGTTCCAATAGCGCCGCGGGTGCTTCTGATATCCATAGATCTCGCCGACCACACCGGGCTGGTCGATCTTGTTTCCCTCTTCGTCGCGCAGTTCCATGTGTTTGGGCAGCTTGCCGACGCAGCCGGGCTTCTTGACCTGCTCCTGGCTGGTGGTGCCGACGCCAATCCCGCCCTCGGACATGCCATAGCTGTTGCGCATCCGCACATGCGGCCACAGCGCCAGCGCGCGCGTGACTGAATCGTGCGGCAGCGGCGCGGTGCCGGTCATCAGGTATTTGACCCCGGCGAAGTCGTAGTTGGCGACGTCGGGATGATCGAGGATCAGCCGCAGCATTGACGGGACCAGATAGACCAGATTGGGCTGTTTTTCCTTGACGAGCTCGAGGAAGCCCTTGGGCTCGAATTTGGGCTGGGTGATCGCGGTCGCGCCGCCTTTGGCGGGCAACATGACGATGCCCAGGTTGCCGCCCGAACCGGTCAGCGGCAGCGCGTTGAGCGTCGAGCGCGAACGGTCCATGTTGGTTCCGGTGGCGCCGTTCATCAGATCGGGATGCGACACCACCACGCCCTTGATCTTGCCGGTGGTGCCCGACGTGCCGAGGATCTCGGCGTCGGCATCCGGATCGAGCGAGGACTGGTC
>JAUYQH010000062.1 GCA_030697365.1 Novosphingobium sp.
GGCGGCTTCCTTGCGGACCTCGCCGTCCATCCCGGGGAGCAGCTGGTCGAGAAATTCGACCACGGTGACTTTGGCCCCGAGCCGCCGCCAGACGCTACCCAACTCGAGCCCGATCACCCCGCCGCCGATCACCACCATGTGCTGCGGCACCCGGTCGAGCGCCAGCCCGCCGGTGGAATCGACGATAATTCCCTTGGCGTTGTCGACCTCCACGCCTGGCAGCGGCGTGACCGAAGAGCCGGTGGCGATCACGATGTTTTTCGCCGTTACCGCCTTGCCGTCGATCTTCACGGTGCGGGCGTCGACGAACGTGGCCCGGCCTTTGAGCCAATCGACCTTGTTCTTTTTGAACAGGAACTCGATTCCGCCCGTCAGCTCCTTGACCGCCTTGGCCTTCTCGCCCTGGAGCGCGGGCAGGTCGAGTTCGACCTTCGCCAGCTTGACCCCGAACTTGGCGAGCGTGCCGTCGTGCGCCTGCTCGAAGAACTCCGATCCGTGGAGCAGCGCCTTCGACGGGATGCAGCCGACGTTGAGGCAAGTCCCGCCCAGCGTCTCGCGGCTCTCGGCGCAGGCGGTCTTGAGCCCGAGCTGCGCCGCGCGGATCGCAGCGACATAGCCGCCGGGGCCGGAACCGATGATCAGGACGTCGTGGTCGTAAGTCTGGTCAGCCATTCAAATTCTCACAGATCGATCAGCAGGCGGGTCGGGTCCTCGATCGCTTCCTTGATCGTTTTCAATGCGGTCACTGCCTCGCGACCGTCGATCAGTCGATGGTCATAGCTCAATGCGAGGTACATCATCGGGCGGATCACGATCGCGCCGTCGCGGACCACCGGGCGATCCTCGATGCGGTGGAGGCCGAGCACCGCCGACTGCGGCGGGTTGATGATCGGGGTGGACATCAGCCCGCCGAAGATCCCGCCGTTGGAGATGGTGAAGGTGCCCCCCGCCATGTCCTCCATTGTCAGCGCGCCGTCGCGAGCGCGGCGGCCGAGATCGCCGATGGCTTTTTCGATGGCGGCGAAGCCCAGCTTGTCGACGTTGCGCACCACCGGCACGACCAGCCCGTTGGGCGCGGAGACCGCAACCGAGAGGTCAACGTAGTCGAAGTAGACGATTTCTTCGCCCTGGATCTGGGCATTGACTGCGGGAAAGTCCTTGAGCGCCAGGCAGGCGGCTTTGGCGAAGAAGCTCATGAAGCCGAGCTTGACCCCGTGCTTCTTCTCGAAGGTTTCCTTGTAGCGGTCGCGCGTGGCGATGACCGCCGACATGTCGCAATCGTTGAAGGTGGTGAGCAGCGCGGCGGTGTCCTGCGCGCTCTTGAGCCGTTTTGCGATCGTCTGGCGCATCCGGGTCATCTTGACCCGCTCTTCGGCGCGGCCGTGCGCGGGCATGCGGCCTTCGACAGGCTCAGGCAGAGCGGGTGCGGGAGATGGTGCGGCGGGAGCAGGTGCGAAAGTCTTGGCCTGCGCGGCGGCGAGCACATCTTCCTTGGTCAGGCGACCATCCTTGCCGCTGCCCTTGATCCGGCTCGGATCGACCCCGTGCTCAAGCACCGCGCGGCGCACTGCGGGCGAGAGCGTCGAGGCGTCGAGCGCCGCAGCTGGAGCCTTGGGCGGCATCGTGTCCGACGCGGGCGGCTGGGCCCTTTCCTCGCGCGCGGCGATCGGCTCATTGCCCGCGGCAGGCGCGGAATCCTCGATCGTCGCGATCACCGCGCCGACCAGCACGGTGTCGCCTTCCTTGGCCTGGAACGCGCCCATCACCCCCGCTGCGGGCGCGGGGACTTCGACCGCGACCTTGTCGGTCTCGAGGCTTGCGATCGGCTCGTCGAGCTTGACCGCGTCGCCGGGCTGCTTGAGCCACTGGCCGATGGTCGCTTCGGCAACGCTCTCGCCGAGCGTGGGGACTTTCACTTCACTGGACATGGATATTCCTCAAGCCTTCTTGCGACCCCTCGACAAGCTCGGGGCAGGCGGAGGAGGAGGAAGGCTTACGCCTTCTTCCTCCTCCGGATTTCCTTGCGGACCGACAGGCCGAGCGCGTCGGCAACGAGCGCGCCCTGCTCCATCTGGTGGCGGCTGGCGAGCCCGGTGGCGGGCGAGGCGCTGGACGCGCGGCCGGCATAGCGCGGACGCTGCGGCTTGGCCTTGGCGGCCTTGAGCGCTTCCTCGATGCAGCCTTCGACGAAGAACCACGCGCCGTTGTTGCGCGGCTCTTCCTGGCACCACACCACCTCCTCAAGCGCGGTCATCCGCTCGATCCGGATCTTCAGCGCCTCTTCGGGGAAGGGGTAGAGCTGTTCGATCCGGACGATCTGGATGTCGTCAACTTCCGCCGCGTCGCGCGCTTCCATCAGATCGTAGGCGACTTTGCCCGAACACAGCACGAGGCGGCGGGTCCTGGCGTCTTCGGCAGGGTTGGTATCGGACATGATCCGGCGGAAGTGACCTTCGCCGACGAAGTCCTCGGTCGCCGATTTTGCCAGCGGATGGCGCAGCAGCGACTTGGGGGCCATGATCACCAGCGGCTTGCGAAAGCCGCGATGCATCTGGCGGCGCAGGACGTGGAAATAGTTGGCCGGCGCGGTGATGTTGCAGACCTGTATGTTGTCCTGCGCGCAGAGCTGGAGGAACCGTTCGAGCCGGGCGGAGGAATGCTCCGGTCCCTGACCCTCGTAGCCGTGGGGAAGCAGCATCACCAAGCCGTTGGCGCGCAGCCACTTGGCTTCGCCCGCGGCGATGAACTGATCGATGATGGTCTGCGCGCCGTTGGCGAAATCGCCGAACTGCGCCTCCCACAGCACCAGCGTCTTGGGATCGGCCAGCGCATAGCCGTATTCGAAGCCGAGCACGCCGAATTCGGAAAGTGTGCTGTCGAGCACCTCGAAGCGCCCGTGGGGGACCCCCCACAGCGGCACATAGCGGTTCTCGTCGGTCTGATCGACCCACACCGCGTGGCGCTGGCTGAAAGTGCCGCGCCCCGAATCCTGCCCCGACAGGCGCACCCCGAAGCCTTCGGAGAGCAACGAGCCGAACGCCAGCGCCTCGGCGGTCGCCCAGTCGAATCCGGTGCCGTTGGCAAACATCTCGCGCTTGGCGTCGATCACCCGCGCCAGCGTCTTGTGGATCGTCAGGCTGGCGGGAACCGTGGTCAAGGTGCGGCCGAGGCTGTCGAACAGTTTGCGGTCGATGCCGGTGGGCACGTTGCGCCGCGCGCCGATCGGGTCGGCGGGCTTGTGGAGCCCGCTCCAGCGCCCAGCGAACCAGTCCGCTTCGTTGGGCTTGTAGCTTTTGGACCCGGCGAACTCTTCCTCGAGATGGGCGACGAACGCCGCGGCGGTCTCATCCGCAAAGCCTTCGCCGATCACCTTTTGCTCGATCAGGCGCGCGGCATAGAGCGCGCTGACCGGGGGATGCTGGCGGATTCGCGCATACATCAGCGGCTGGGTAAAACTGGGCTCGTCGCCCTCGTTGTGACCGAAGCGGCGATAGCACCACATGTCGATCACCACGTCGCGCTTGAACTTCTGGCGGAAGTCGATCGCCAGCTTGCACGCGAAGGTCACCGCCTCGGGATCGTCGCCGTTGACGTGGAGGATCGGGGCCTGGACGCCCTTGGCGACGTCCGAGGGATACGGCGAGGAGCGCGCGAACTGCGGGCTGGTGGTGAATCCGATCTGGTTGTTGATCACGAAGTGGATCGCGCCGCCGGTGTTGTAGCCGCGCACTCCGGAAAATCCGAAGCACTCCCACACGATGCCCTGCCCGGCGAAGGCGGCATCGCCGTGGATCAGCACCGGCAGGACCTGTTCGTGCCTGATCACGTCGTCGCGCATCACCTGCGTCGCGCGGACTTTGCCCAGCACCACTGGGTCCACCGCCTCGAGGTGGCTGGGGTTGGGGACCAGGCTCATGTGCACCTTGATCCCGTCGAACTCGCGGTCGGTGCTGGTGCCGAGGTGGTACTTGACGTCGCCCGATCCGCCGACGTCCTCGGGGTTGGCGGTCCCGCCCGAAAATTCATGGAAGATCACGCGGTAGGGTTTGGCCATGACGTTCGCGAGGACGTTCAGCCGGCCGCGGTGGGCCATGCCGTAGACGATCTCCTTGACCCCCAACTGGCCGCCAAGCTTGATCACCGCTTCGAGCGCGGGGATCATCGCTTCGCCGCCGTCGAGCCCGAAGCGCTTGGTTCCGACATATTTCTTGCCGAGAAACTTCTCGTACTGTTCGCCGCGAATGACGGCGGCGAGGATCGCCTTCTTGCCTTCTGCGGTGAATTCGATCGTCTTGTCCGCGCCTTCGAACCGCTCCTGGAGGAAGCGGCGCTCCTCGACGTCGGCTATGTGCATGTATTCGAGGCCGACTTTGCCGCAGTAGTTGGCACGCAGGATCAGGACGAGCGCGCGTACGCTGCACCAGTCGAGCCCCAATGCGCCGCCGAGGTAGACCGGGCGGTCGAGCGCCTCGCCGGTGAAGCCGTGGTACTCGGGCGTGAGATCGGCGGGGATGTCCTGCTTGGCGAGCCCGAGCGGGTCGAGCTGCGCCGCAAGATGCCCGCGCACACGATAAGTGCGGATCAGCATCATCGCCCGGATGCTGTCGCCCGCGGCCTCCTCGACCATGGCGGCGTCGATCTTGGCGCCGGCCTTTTCCGCCGCAGCCTTGACCGCAACCTGCATCGCCAGCGGATCGAGCGCGGCGGTCAGGTCGTCGTCGGGCGCACCGTCGCGCCAGTTGCCGCGGGCCCAGCTCGGCCCCGGCTGCGCCTCGCCCGGCTCCATTGCGGGGAGAAAATCATGAAGTTCTTGACCCATCGGTTCCTGGCCTTGTCTTTCACCCCTCCCCTTCAGGGGAGGGGACGGGGGTGGGGTCTGTCGATCTGACGCCGTGCCAGCGGACAAGCCCCACCCCAACCCCTCCCCTGAAGGGGAGGGGCTTTTCGTCACACCGTCTCTTTAAGCATGGCGGCGAGGGTTGTTCCCAATTCGGCGGGCGAGGGGGAGACGCGGATGCCGGCTTCTTCCATCGCTGCGATCTTGTCTTCGGCGCCGCCCTTGCCGCCCGAAACGATCGCCCCGGCGTGGCCCATCCGGCGGCCCGGAGGCGCGGTGAGCCCGGCGATGAACCCGACCATCGGCTTCTTGCGCCCGCGCCGCGCCTCGTCCTTGATGAACTGTGCGGCCTGCTCCTCGGCATCGCCGCCGATCTCGCCGATCATGATGATCGACTGGGTCGCCTCGTCGGCCAAGAACAGTTCGAGCACGTCGATGAAGTTGGTGCCGTTGACCGGATCGCCGCCGATCCCCAGCGCGGTGGTCTGGCCGAGCCCCGCCATCGTCGTCTGGTGGACCGCCTCGTAGGTCAGTGTGCCCGAGCGGCTGACCACGCCGACCGAGCCCTTCTTGAAGATCGAGCCAGGCATGATCCCGATCTTGCACTCGTTGGGGGTGAGAACGCCGGGGCAGTTGGGCCCGATCAGCCGCGATTTGCTGCCCGACAGCGCGCGCTTGACGCGGACCATGTCGAGCACCGGGATACCCTCGGTGATGCACACGATCAGCTCGATCCCGGCGTCGATCGCTTCCATGATCGAATCCGCGGCGAACGGCGGCGGAACATAGACGCACGATGCGGTCGCGCCCGTGGCAGCCTTGGCGTCGTGGACGGTGTCGTAGATCGGCAGTCCGATGTGGGTGCTGCCGCCTTTGCCCGGAGTGACGCCCGCGACCATCTGCGTCCCATACGCGAGCGCCTGCTCGGTATGGAACGTGCCGGTCGCGCCGGTCATCCCCTGGGTGATGACCTTGGTGGATTTGTTGACGAGGATGCTCATTTCGTTTTTTTCTCCGCAGCTTCGCGCAGCCCGAACAGGACGCGGTCACCCGGCATGTAGTTGTTGGATTTCATGACATGGAACTCGGCGCTCATTGCTGAGCCATTTGCGCCGGTCACGTTCCAGCGCGGCGAGTAGCCTTTGTTGGGCTTGCCGTTCGGCTTGACTCGTTCACCCTCGTTGTCTGCCGGACGTCCAAATGCCGCTTTCATCGCCAGCTCGACTTCGTCACTGGTCGGCAATGCTGTTGTGTAGAACGTGGCATTGCACTGGACAAAACCGTACTCGAGAATCCCGTCCGTTTGGGAAACGACGACACCGGGACCGGTCGCTAGCAACATCAGCTTTGCCGCACCCTTGCCGCCCGGCGCATTTGATGCCTGGGCGCTCAGACCCAGCCTTGCTGCCACTTGGCTTACGGCCGCGTGTTCGCCTTTCGGCTCCACGCAGGCCTGGGAGAAAAGGTTGGCCATTTCGCTTGCCGACGCCGTGCGCGGCGATGGCGCTGCCCCGCCGCCACCGAGAAACTCGAGCGACATCGCCCGGCCCCGGTCATCGTGCCACATGGCGCCGCTCTGAGCGCAGGCTGGCAGTGCCAACCCCAAACTCAGTCCGACAGCAAGTACAGGATACCCCGAATTGATCCAGTTTCGCATCACCCCAAACTCGGATCGATTGCCCGGCACGCCACCAGCAGTTCGTTCACCGCATCGACGCTGACCTTGAGATAGCCCTTGGCTTCGTCGTCGAGCGCGATCTCGATGACCTTTTCGACCCCGCCCGCGCCGATCATCACCGGGACGCCGACGTAGAGGTTGTTGAGGCCGTATTCGCCCTGGACCCACGCCGCGCTGGGCAGGATGCGCTTCTGGTCGTTGAGGAAGGCTTCGGCCATCGCGATGCCGCTGGCGGCAGGGGCGTAGAACGCCGAGCCGGTCTTGAGCAGCGCGACGATCTCGCCGCCGCCGCCACGGGTGCGCTGGACGATCGCGTCGATCCGCTTCTGGGTCGACAGGCCCATCTTGATCAGATCGGGGACGGGGATGCCGTTGACGGTCGAATAGGCGGGGACCGGGACCATCGTGTCGCCGTGGCCGCCGAGCACGAACGTGTTCACGTCGCGCACCGAGACCTTGAACTCGTCGGCGATGAAGTGGCTGAACCGGGCCGAGTCGAGCACGCCCGCCATGCCGACCACCATGTTGTGCGGCAGCCCCGAGAATTCGCGCAGCGCCCAGACCATCGCGTCGAGCGGGTTGGTGATGCAGATCACGAACGCGCCGGGGCAGTGATTCTTGATCCCCTCGCCGACCGCTTTCATGACTTTCAGGTTGATCCCGAGCAGGTCGTCGCGGCTCATCCCCGGCTTGCGCGGGACGCCCGCGGTGACGATGACGACGTCGGCCCCGGCGATGTCGGCATAATCGTTGGTGCCGGTGATCTGCGCGTCGAAGCCTTCGACCGGGCCGCACTGCGACAGGTCGAGCGCCTTGCCCTGGGGCACGCCCTCGACCACGTCGAACAGGACGATGTCGCCCAGTTCCTTCTGCGCCGCGAGGTGGGCCAGCGTCCCGCCGATGTTACCGGCGCCGATGAGTGCGATTTTCTTCCGAGCCCGTTTTTCGGTACTAGCCATCAGCCTTGCCCCCGGCGGGTCAGACGCGCGATGGGACAGCCATTCCTACCCGCAAGAGGTCTGGCACCCGGCGAAACAAGAGAGTCGGTAAACATGCGGGAATGACAAGGCAACCGCGAATAAGCGGCGGTGGGCAATTATCTTTGATAACAGTTCGCAATAGCAGAAACGCTGTGATTAGGGCAACGATGACTCTCCCGCGAAGGCGGGGCCAATAGGCCTTGGAGCACCATTTACCGAGACCCCCGCCTGCGCGGGGGATCAGGCCGTCAGGCGCCGCGCCCCTTCCTGCTCCTGCACCAGAAGCAGCGCCGCGAGGTAATCGGGCACAGCGCGGCTGAAGTAATAGCCCTGGCCCAGAGTACAGCCCGCGGCGCGGACCGCGCGGACCTGTTCGACCGTCTCCAGCCCTTCGGCGACGATCTCCATCTCGAGCGTGTTGGCCATCTCGGCCACCGCGCGGATGATCGCATCGCTCTTCTTGCCGACGTCCATCCCCGAGACGAAGCTGCGATCGATCTTGATCTTGCCGAACGGGTACTTGTCGAGATAGCCGAGCGAGGAATAGCCCGTCCCGAAATCGTCGATCGCGAAACGGACCCCTTCGGCGGCGAGTTGACGCATGAACGCGTCGGTGGTCTCGTCGGCCTCGAGGAATACGCTTTCGGTGATTTCAAGCTCGAGCCGCGAGGGCGACAGCCCGGCCTCCCGGATCGCGCCCAGAATGCCCAGCGCCGCGCCGGGCGCGCGTAGTTGCAACGGCGAGAGGTTGACGCACAGCGTCACGTCGTCGGGCCACTGCGCCGCGGTCTTGGCAGCCTGCGCGGTGATCCAGTTGCCAAGCGTGATGATTACCCCGGTTTCCTCGGCGACAGGGATGAATTCGTCGGGCCTCAGTTCGCCCTTTTCGGGATGGAACCAGCGGACCAGCGCTTCGAAACTGCGGATCTGGCCCGTCGCCAGATCGACGATCGGCTGGAAATAGATCGAAAGCTCCTCGCGCTGGATCGCCATCCGCAGTTCGGATTCGATCTCGCGGCGGCGCACGAGGTCGCGGGTCATCGAGGGATCGAAGAAGCTGTACTGGTTCCGCCCGTTGACCTTGGAATGGTAGAGCGCGAGGTCGGCGCCCTGCATCAGGCTGTCGATGTCGTTGCCGTCGTCGGGCATCATCGCGATGCCCATCGAGGAGTGGATCTGAAGCCGGTCGCCGTCGATGCGGATCGGGCGGGTGATCGCCTGGAGCAGGCTGTCGGCAAGGATTTCAAGCTCGCCGCGGGTGCCGGTTTCGCAGGCGATGATGAACTCGTCGCCGCCAAACCGGGCGATCGTGGCGTCGGGCGGGCATTGCTTGCGCAGCCGCGAAGCGACTTCGGACAATACGCGGTCCCCGACGGGATGACCCAGCGTGTCGTTGACTTCCTTGAAGCGGTCGAGATCGAGCCAGAACAGCGCGAACTTTCGATCCCCCTGCAGCCGCATCAGACGCTCGACAAGGTGGTGGTCGAGGCCCGCCCGGTTATATAGCCCAGTCACCACGTCGGTCCGCGCGAGCAACTGCATCTTTTCCGCGAGCCGGGCGTTGGTCTCGGCCGATGCGACCGAATCGCGCAGCACCCGGAAGGTGATCATGATGATCGAGACCATTGCCGGCAGCAGGAGCACCATCGACGCGGCCATCGCGATGTGCGCGGCCGATCCGTCGACCAGAAGGGCGACGATGGCTGGCGATATCGCCAGGAACAGCTGACCGATCGCGATGACCGGTCGCCCCGCGTTGCGCGCCGAAATGCCCACGCCATATCCGATCGCATTGCCGACCATCAGAAGTTGAATTTCCGGGTCGACGTTCCCGATGACGGTCAGCGCCGCGATCATCCCGAGGACGAAAGCATAGCTCCAGGCGCCGGTCTCGTAGATCAGTTCGAGCTTCTTGGTGTCGTGGTGATCGGCTTTGCGCAGCAGATAGACGGCGGCCACGATGCGGAACAGGGCGATTGCCGCAAGCAGCAGCGTAGCGGCCAGGATCGCCCTGTCGCCCGACAACCAGGCGGCGGCCGCGCTGGTCCCCACGCCGCAGGCAGCGCCAAGTGCAAGGCTGGAAGGATGGGTATAGAGCGACACCACCAGGGTCTGGCGGACCCGGCCATTCAGCGCATTGGTGCCGAAGAGCACCTGCATGAAGCTGCGCAAGTTCCTGATTTGATAGCTCCAACCGGTCGAGGCCGGAGGTTTAGCGGGATATGGTCACCGTAGGGTTAAGACGGTCCTTGAATTCGGTGCAGGACTTGCGCAGCCGTGGTTAACGCGCGGGCAAAGCCTGCGAGCCGAACCGGTGGCTACCCATGCGTCCGGCCAGTTCCACGGCCAGCTTGCGATCCAGTGTCCGGGTTACCGCCAGCCACCAGCGATAGCGCTCGCGCTCTCCGGCGAAGAACGCCGCCTCGGCCTCGCCCTGCGCTCGGTGCCCCGCGCCGAGACCGTATTCGGCAAACATCCGCAACGCGGCGCGCAAAAGGGCGTCGCCTTGGGGGTCTACGCCGTTGTCGTTCGCGGCCCCGCCCGGATGGGTGGGGGGCAAGAGCAGGGCAAGCGATGAAACAGCCTTGGCGGCCGTTGCGGCGCGGCTTGGCGATGACATGGGAGCGACTCCAGGGGTGCAGTTCGTGGGGGCCGCCCTTCTCGCACCAAGCCGCTAACGTTCGGTGCGCGGGGATGGTTTCGGCGCGTTAACCCTCTGGAATTAGGGTCGGTTCAGCCCTTGGGAGAGGCGATCCAGCGCCCGCTGTCACGATATTCGGCACGAATTTGGCCCGAGGCGGGAAGGGGGTCGCCGGGGGCGGGCGCGTATCCCTGCGGACCTTGCGGGACAGAGATCGGAACTGGCGTAGCATCCGGATGTACCCGCGCAGCAGCCCAGCTTTGGGCCACCGCCAGCGGATCGCTCGGGAGAGTTGGGGTCTGGGCCAGGCGCGGCCGCGGCGCGGGCGTCGGTTCGCCGCCCCAATAGCGATCGGTAAAGGCACCGGCGACCCCTGCGCCGCCGGGCGGGCGGTAGAACAGGTGCGCGCCGATCGCGCCGATGAAGGTCTGCGCGGCCGCCCATCGCGGATTGACCGCGCCGGTGTGGTAATACGTCGCCAGCCCGACAGGGGCGTAGACTTCGCCCGCCAGCGCGCGCTCGGCGACGTGCAGGGCGCGATCCCACCACATCCGCACCGGCACCCGCGCCATCGATCCGTCGCAGGCAAAGCTGAATTGGCAACCCGGCCGTTCGGACCCCTGGAACACCACCCCGCACACGCTATTGGGCCATTGCGGGTGCGCCACCCGGTTGAGGACGACTTGCGCGACCGCGCGCTGACCCGCGTCGGGCTCGGACGCAGCTTCGTAGTAGATCGCGGTGGTCAGGCAGTGCAGTGCGCGAAAGCGGTCCTGCGACGAGCCCGACAGGAACGTGGGCCTCGCGATCGCCTGGCCGAAACCAGGATCGCGCAGGGCCGATCGATCGTTTTCCGCCGGGCTTGACCCGAGCGAGCGGGAAGCCGGAATCACTCCGCTGTCGCTGTCGAGGTAATAGAACGCCGAGCCGGGGAAGTTCTCGCCGGCGGTCTCGAACGGCTGGGCGCGCGACGGACTGGCTTGCGCCGCGGTCGGCCCGAATGCGATCCCGTTCCATCCCAGCGGGCCGATGACGGCGAGCGCGGCAATCGCCGCGAGCGTGCGCGGACGCAGCCGCCGCGAACGGGCGGGCGTCGCACCGTCTCCGGACTGCGCGACGGTGACCGCAGCAACCCTTGCGGGCAGCGCGGGAGGCAGTGCGAAGGGCCGGTATTCGATGGTCAGCGGCATGGTTTTCGGCGGTTCCTGGCGGGCGGGGTTAACTGACCGTGTGCCTCGCCACAGCAGCCGATTCCGCCTCGTGCCACGGCGGCACAGCGTAGGTTGATACTCTGAAAGGGTTAATGCCGACCCATCTTGCCGCAGCGCAGCAAGCGGTCTAGAGGCGCCCCACGTCATGGGTTGTCCGCGCGCTGCAAGTTGCAGTGCAAGGGCCGAAGAGGGAAGGAGGTTCAATTCCTCCGCTGCCCCCGCAACTGTGACCGGGGAGCGCCGCTCCCAAATGCCACTGGCAAGGTCTTCGGACCAAACCGGGAAGGCGGGGCGGTGTGACGATCCGGGAGCCAGGAGACCTGCCCGAGACGGTCGTTCCGCAGCCGGGCGGGGTGTACCGGAATGCAGCGAGGATCGGGCACTTCCGCCTGGGCCTCTCGCCATGAACGGCGTTCGTTCAAGGCCGGAGGTTTGCCCATGAAGTATCTCATTTTTGCAAGTTCGATTTTTGCTGCCACGCCTGTTCTCGCGCAGGAAGACATCGTCGCCGGTGAAGCACGGCCCGACAGTTCGATTACGGTCGTCGCGACCGGCGATCCGCTCCCGATCGACCAGGCCGGACAACCGGTCAGCGTCATTGCCCGGGAAGAGATCGACCGCATCCAGGGACCCGACCTTACCCGCGTTCTCGAGCGAGCACCGGGGGTAACGATCAGCCGCAACGGCGGGGTTGGGGGGTTCACCGGCATCCGCGTGCGGGGTGCCGATGCCGAGCAGTTGCTGGTGCTGGTCGATGGCGTACGCGTGGCCGACGTCGCTTCGCCCGGTGGCGGGTTCGATTTCGGCAACCTGCTCGCGGGCGGCATCGACAAGCTGGAACTGCTCCGCGGCTCGAACTCGGTGGTGTGGGGCAGCCAGGCCATCGGCGGAGTGCTGGCGATCCGTACCCGCGCGGCCGAGGGCGTCGAAGGGTCAGCCGAGTTGGGTGCCAACGATAGCCGCTATGCCACGCTTAGCGCCGGGGGCGCAGTCGGTGCGCTTTCGGGCGGTCTGGGCGCATCGTTCCACGACAGCGACGGGATTTCAGCAGCGGATAGTGGTGCCGAGCCCGATGGCTATCGCCAGTGGCAGCTGACGGGTCGCGCCCGCGCCGATCTGACGCCCAATTTCGCGCTGCTCGCCAACGCTCGCTACGCCGACGCCCGGCTCGGCATCGACGGCTTCCCGCCGCCGACGTTCGCCTTTGCCGACACTCCCGAACGCCAGGACACGCGCGAATGGTCGGCGCGGGCCGGGTTCGAATACGGAAACGCCGGGCTGAGGCTCAACGGCGGCTACGCGCTGTCCGACACCCGGCGCGAGCTGTTCGATCCGGCGTTCGGCGCGGCGAGCTATTTCACCACGCGAGGGCGCAGCGAGCGCGCCGAACTGGTGAGCTCGATCGCGCTTCCCGCCGGGTTCGACCTCGATCTGGGGGCGGATCGCGAGCGGACACGGTTTTCGACAGCGCCGTTCGGCAGCAGCGGCAAAGCGACGCTGAGCAGCGGCCACGCCTTGCTGCGCTTTCATTCGCCGCAAGGCGTGACGCTGGCCGCTGGCGCGCGGGTGGACGATCACAGCCGCTTCGGTAGCGAGCTGACGCTGGGCGCGAACGGTACGGCCGGGATCGGCGGCGGCTGGCGGCTGCGCGCGAGTTATGGCGAAGGCTTCAAGGCACCGACGCTGTTCCAGCTGTTGTCCGATTTCGGCAACCCCGCCCTCCAGCCCGAGCGCAGCCGCGCGTATGACGTCGGCATCGAGCTCGGCGATCGGAACGCGCCGCTGCACCTGGCGCTGACCGCGTTCCGCCGCGACAGCCGCGACCTGATCGACTTCGTTTCGTGCTTCGGTCTAAGCGGCGGGATCTGCACGAACCGTCCGTTCGGGACTTACAACAACATCCGCCGGGCGCGCGCCGAAGGGATCGAGTTGGAGCTGGGAGCGAAGCTGTCGGAAGCGTTCACCGCGCAAGCCGCCTACAGCTACGCCCGCAGCCGTAACCGAGCGACCGGCCTCGATCTCGCGCGCCGCCCGCGCCATGCGCTGACCGTGTCGGCCGACTGGGAGACACCGCTCGGCGGATTGGCGGTGGGCGGCGATGTGCGGCTGGTGGGCGACAGCTTCGACGATGCCGGCAACTTCGTGCCGCTCGACGGCTATGCCCTGGCGACCGTGCGGGCGAGCCTGCCGCTGGGCGAGCATTTCGACCTGTTCGGGCGGATCGAGAACCTGACCGACGCGCACTATCAAACGGCCGCGGGTTACGGCACATATGGCCGTAGCGCTTACGCGGGGGTCAGAGCGCGGTTTTGATCGGTCGCGCGCCATTCGCCATTGCGGCGCTGGCGCTCTGTGGGTGCGCGGGCGAGGCGCCGCCCGCGTCCGCCGCGCACCCCACGGTAGTCAGCCTCAATCCCTGCGCCGACGCCATTCTTGCCGAAGTCGCCGCGCCCGGACAGTTGCTCGCGGTGTCGCACTACAGCCACGATCCGCGCGGCAGCTCGATGCCGCTCGACATGGCGCGACGCTTTGCGGCGACGGGGGGAACGGTGGAGGAGATCGTCGCGCTCGCCCCCGATCTGGTGGTGGGCGACAGCTTCACCGCGCCCGCCACGCGCCAAGCTCTGCGCCGTCTGGGCATCCGCTTCGCCGCGCTGCCGATCGCGCCGACCATTGCTGCCAGCCAGGCGCAAGTGCGCGGGCTGGCGGCAATGGTCGAGCGGCAGGAAAGCGGCGAGAGGGTTATCGCGGGGATCGAACGGAGCCTTCGCACCGCTGCGCCGCCTGCGGGATGGAAGCCGCGCAGCGCGATCGTCTGGCAAGGCGGCGGGCTGGTGGCGGGCGACGCGACGCTGATCGCCGAACTGATGGGGAGGGCCGGATTCCAGTCGGCCGCCGCGATGCGCGGGCTGGGGCAAGGGGCGGTCCTCCCGCTCGAAGCGATGCTCGCCGATCCGCCGCAAATGATCTTCGCCGGGGGCGATCCGCGCGCGAGCGAGGACCGGCTGCTGCGCCATCCGGTGCTGGACGGTCTGCGCGGAACCGCTCGCGTCCGGCTCGATCCCGCCCTGTTCTATTGCGGCGGCCCCAGCATTCCGCGGGCGCTGGCGCGGCTTGCCGCGATCCGTCGAACTATGGACGACCGGCCATGAGCCGCCCCGTCCTCGTGCTGCTTGGAGCCATCGCGCTGGCGCTGCCGCTGTCGCTCTTGGCCGGACGGGTGTGGATCGATCCGCTCCACCCGGTCCTTGCAGCGGCCCCGGCGATCCTGTTCGAGTTGCGCCTGCCGCGCGGGGTGCTGGCGCTGGTGGTGGGCGCCGGGCTGGGAGGCGCGGGCGCGGCGATGCAGGGCTACTTGCGCAACCCGCTCGCCGACCCCGGGCTGTTCGGGATCGCTCCCGGCGCCGCGCTGGGCGCGGTTCTGGCGCTGCTGGCAGGCGCGAGCGCGGCCTGGGTTCTTCCGTTGGCGGCGCTAACCGGCGCCGGCGCGGCGATGGCGCTGCTCGCGCTGATCGCCGGGCGGACCGCAGGAATTGCGCTGTTCACGCTGGCTGGGATGATGATCGCCAGCCTGGCCGGAGCGTTGACCAGCCTCGCGATCAGCCTCGCCCCCAATCCCTTCGCGCTCAGCGAGATCGTCACCTGGCTGATGGGGGCGCTGACCGATCGCGGCTGGGCCGACGTGTGGATCGCCGCGCCGCCGACGCTGCTCGGGCTTGTCCTGCTGGTCCGCGCCGGGCGCGATCTGGATGCGCTCACGCTGGGCGAGGAAGCGGCGCGCTCGCTCGGGGTCGATCCGCACCGTTTGCAGGTCCTGATGATCGCCGGAGTGGGGTTGACCGTGGGCGCCGGCGTGGCCGTTGCCGGGATCATCGGTTTCGTCGGGCTGATGGTTCCGCACCTTGTCCGCCGATTCACCGATCGGCGGCCGTCGCGGCTGATCGTGCCGGGTGCGCTCGCCGGGGCACTGCTGGTGCTGCTCGCCGACGTGCTTTGCCGGATCCTGCCGTTGGCGGGTGGTGAACTGCGGTTGGGTATCGCGCTGTCGTTGCTGGGCGCACCGTTCTTCCTCGCGCTGCTGCTGCGCATGAGGCGGGGGATGACATGATCCTGGCCTTGCACGACGTCGTCGTTCCCGGGCGCCTCGATTGTGGCGACCTCGCGCTGCGCCCGGGCGAGATCACCGCGATCTGCGGTCCCAACGGTGCGGGCAAATCGACGCTGTTGGCGATCATGGCCGGGCTGCTGGCTCCCGCGCAGGGTTCGGTCTTCATCGACGGCGCGCCGCTCGCCACCCTGCCGGGACCCGAGCGCGCAAGGCTGATCGGTTACCTGCCCCAGACCGCCGAGATCGCGTGGGACATCGACGTGGCTACGCTCACCGCGTTGGGGCGTCTGCCGTGGTGCACCTCGCCGGCCGAAGATCGCGCCGCGGTGGACGAGGCACTGACCGCGACCGACCTCGTCACGCTGGCCCGCCGCCCGGTCTCCCAACTGTCGGGCGGAGAGCGAGCGCGGGCGTTGCTGGCGCGGGTGCTGGCTGGCAAGCCGCGCTGGATTCTCGCCGACGAGCCGCTTGCCGCGCTCGATCTTGCGCACCAGAGCGCGTTGCTGCGCACCCTGCGTGCGCTGGCCGATGACGGCGCCGGGGTGGTGCTGGTGCTCCACGATCTGGCGCGGGCGATGAACGGTGCCGATCGTGCGGTGGTGCTCGAGCAGGGCCGCATCGTCGCGGACGGTCATCCACAAGTTTCGCTCGCCAGCGCGCAGCTGGCGCAGACCTGGGGTGTTGCCGCCGACTGGGTCGGCCCCGCCGGTGCCCGCGCCCTCTCGCTCGGTCATCCCGCATAACCCACCGTTTCGTGGCGCGGCACCCGACCGCGCATCGCCCCCATGCTGTCTCGGCGATGGGCTGGTAAAAGGCGGCCAATTCGCTAGCTGCGGAAATTCGCGAAGGATCGGATGAGGAATCAGCCATGAAACCCGGCACCAGATTGAAGAGTGCGGCGTGCGCCACCGAGGTGGTGGTGATCCGTTGCGGTGGCGGCGCGATCGAGTGCGGAGGCACGGCGATGGCGGAAGGCGGAGGCGAAGCCGAGTTGAACCCCGATTTCGCGGGCGGCTCGATCATGGGCAAGCGTTATGTCGACGCCGCGGGCACGATCGAACTGCTCTGCGTGAAGCCGGGCAAGGGTACCTTGGCCGGCGATGGCGTGGCGCTGCTGCTTAAGGAAGCCAAGCCGCTGCCCGCTTCGGACTGATCCGCGCCCCTACAAGCGCTACGATGCCTGGCCGATGTAGGGTAGGAAAACACCGGCATTCTGTCACGCCACCGGCATAACCCACCCGTGCGGATCGGGTGCCCGACCGCGCTGGATCGCGACGAGGTGCTCGCGCAGGCGCTGGGTGAGCTGGCCGGGTCCGCCCGAACCGATCGTGAAGGCGGCGTCGTGGCCTGCCACGGTGCCGATCGCGGTGACCACCGCCGCGGTGCCGCAGGCGAAAGTCTCGGTCAGGCGCCCGCTGGCCGCGTCGGCGCGCCACTGATCGAGGCTGTAGCGCTCTTCTCGCACCGCCAGGCCTTCGTCGGCGGCGAGGCTCAGCAGGCTGTCGCGGGTGATGCCGGGCAGGATCGTCCCACCCAGCGGCGGGGTGATCAGCGTGCCATCGGCGAACACGAAGAACAGGTTCATGCCGCCCAGCTCCTCGATAAACTTGCGCTCGGCCGCATCGAGGAACACCACCTGGTCATGGCCGTGAGCGATCGCCTCGGCCATCGGGACCAGGCTGGCGGCGTAGTTTCCGCCGCATTTGGCCGCCCCCGTCCCGCCCGGCGCGGCGCGGGTGTAGTCCTCGCTGACCCAGATCGAGATGGCGGGCGCGCCCGACTTGAAATAGTTGCCCGCGGGGCTGGCGATCACCAGGAACTTGTACTCCTTCGCCGGACGCACCCCGAGGAACGCCTCGGAAGCGAACATGAACGGGCGCAAATAGAGCGATCCGCCCTCGACATCGGGAAACCACTCGCGATCGGCGCGGACGATCTGGCGGATCGCCTCGATAAACAGCTCCTCGGGCATCTCCGGCATCGCCAGCCGCCGTGCCGACGCGTTGAACCGCGCGGCGTTGGCTTGGGGGCGGAACAGCGTGATCGTCCCGTCCTCGCGACGATAGGCCTTGAGCCCCTCGAAGATTTCCTGGGCATAATGGAGCACCGCGGCTGCCGGATCGAGCGTCAGCGGGCCGCGCGGGCCGATCGTCGCGTCGTGCCAGCCCAGCCCTGCGGTCCACCCGATCGTGACCATGTGGTCCGAGAAAAGCTTGCCAAAACCGGGGTCGGCGAGCGCGGCGGTGCGTACAGAGGCGGCGACGGGGGCGGGATGGGCGAGGCGGGTGAAGGGATGGGAGGTCATCATCCGCGCTTCGGCGAGCATCGCCATTAAATCAATCCTGCTCGGTTATGGTTTGGCGCCCACTGGCCAGATATTGCGCAGAAAGCAAGTCGAGAGACATATAATTGTTTGAAGTCGGGAAATGAGAAGGGCCGCGCCGGACAATCCGGGCGGCCCTTCGCATGGTCAGCGGCCGGAAGTGCCGCTCCACGAAACCTCTATCGTCGATGCATCAACGATAGTGCTCCATGAGACACGAAACCGACCTCCCTGCTGAACCATGAGACATCGGATCACCTCCTTTCGCGCTGTTGAGCCAAAGTCACCGCCCTTGCGGGCGGCTGGGACCGGGCTGCGATTTCCGGTCTTGAGGCGAATGTGAATCAAGTGGATGCAAACGACAAGACTTGCATTGAAATTAATTGTCGTCAGAATCAAACTTTCGCGTCGCCATCGATCGGCGGGCGCGGTCAGCGGCAATCCTCGATCAACCGGCCGACCTCGGGCCGCGCGGGCAGGTACAGCGTCGGCAGCCCCGCCACCTCGATCACGAACCGCCCGCGGCTGAACGCCATCGCATCGAGTACCGGATCGCGCGCCGCCAGAACGAGGACGAGTTGCGGGATCGGGCCCGCTTCGGGCGTCGCGGTAAAGGCGCGGGTGGCGGTGCTGGTGGTGATTGTCAGCGGTACCGGGCTTGGCGCTGCGCCCGCGCGGCGTAGCGCAACCTGGCTTGCCGCGCGATCGCACGTGAGCGTGGCCAGAGGCGCTCCGGCAACCAGGCCGAACCGGGCCGCCGAACTCCCCTCGGCGACTTCGTAGCGCCAGGTTCCGGGGCTGACCGGTGCATCGCGCCAGTCCGCGGGCGGAGGCGCCGGCGTCGCGGTGGCTACCGGCCGGGGTGCCGCAGCGGGCGGAGGCGGTGCGGGCAGGGGCTTGCGCTGGGGGGCGCAGGCGGACAGGACGATGATCGCGGCGAGGGTCGGCAGCAGTCGGTTGAGCATCATTCGCGGCCTTATGGATTCAAGCAGTTGATCGAACAACCCGCGAAGGGACCAATCGGGTGACCAAGGCGGCGAAACAACGGATCGACCAGCTGCTCGTTGCCCGCGGCCTTGCCGAAAGCCGCGCGCGGGCGCAGGCGCTGATCCTGGCCGGGCTGGTGTTCAGCGGCGAGACCAAGGTGGCCAAGCCAGGACAGGTCCTGGCCGAGGACGCGCCGCTGGCGGTGCGCGGGCGCGATCATCCGTGGGTCTCGCGCGGCGGGATCAAGCTCGCCCACGCGCTCGAAACGTTCGGGCTTTCCCCCGCGAGCGAAACAGCGATGGACATCGGCAGCTCGACCGGCGGGTTTACCGACGTTCTGCTGGCCAACGGCGCGGAGCACGTCTTCGCGGTCGATTCGGGAACCAACCAGCTCGCCTGGAAGCTGCGCCAGGATCCGCGGGTGACCGTGCTTGAGAAAACCAGCGCGCGCACGCTGACCCCGGCGGAGATCAATCGTCCGTCCCGCTGGGTGGTGTGCGATGCAAGCTTCATCTCGCTCGCCAAAGTGCTTGAGGTGCCGCTGGCGCTTGCCGCGCTTCCCACCACGCTGGTGGCGCTGATCAAGCCGCAGTTCGAGGTCGGCAAAGGCGAAGTCGGCAAGGGCGGGGTGGTCCGCGACCCGGCGCTTCACCAGCGGGTCTGCGATGAAGTGCAGGCTTGGCTGGAAGGCGCGGGTTGGACCGTCCTCGGGACCGAGCGCAGCCCGATCACCGGCCCCGAGGGCAATGTCGAGTTTCTCATTGCGGCACGGCGTGGTTAGCGCGGTTGCCTGACGGGACTCGCCCGGCCAATATCGCCCGCGAATCGAAGGGATTGGGCCGAATGACCGTTCTTGCCTCGCGCGGCCAACTGCGTGCGAGCTTCCTGCGTTGGGCGCTGCTGATCGTACCAGCGGTCTCGTTGCTGGGGTTCCTCTCCGGACGGCTGGCACAAAGCGGGCCGGGCAATCCGTGGTTCGATGCGCTGGTCAAGCCCAGCCTGTTCCCCCCGCCCGCGACCTTTGGAATCGTCTGGTCGATCCTGTACGTGCTGATGGGCGTGGCGCTGACGCTGGTCGTCACCGCGCGCGGTGCGCCGGGGCGGGGCGTTGCGATCGCTGCATTCGCGGTCCAGCTTGCGCTCAACCTGGCTTGGACGCCGCTGTTCTTCGGCGCACACCGGATCGCCGCGGCGCTCTATCTGCTGGCGGCAATCGACATCGCGGTGCTGGTCACCGTCGTCCTGTTCTGGCGTGTTCGGCGTGGCGCGGCGCTGCTTCTGCTGCCGTATCTGGCGTGGGTGTTGTTCGCGACCGTGCTCAACTGGCAGTTTCTCGTCGCCAACCCCGACGCCGATGGGCGCGCGGGTGCCCCTGCGACCACCCGATTTGAAATCTGAGGCGCGCGCCCCCATTTTGGAAACCTTGCAAGAAGAGGCCGCCATGCAGACCGACAACCCGATCATTTCCGATCTTGCGAAGATGCTCAACAGCGCGGCCGGGACGATCGCCGGCGTCGGGCGCGAGGGCCGCGACGCCGCGCGCGAGCGGGCGCGCGAGTTCTTCGGAGGGCTTGACTTCGTCAGCCGCGAGGAATTCGAGGCGGTCAAGGCGATGGCCGCGGCGGCGCGCGAGCAGGCCGACAAGCTGGAGGCGCGCCTTGCTGCTCTGGAAGCAGGATCACCGGGTCGCGGGCCGGCAACCGACTGAGGAACGCTATTGCGGTCAGCGGGTTAGCTCAGGTGTACCCCACCATCGAGTACTTCCATGTTTACCCAGCTCAACCCGCCGCTTCCGCTCCACGTCCTGGGCAAGGGCGATGGCAGCGCGATCGGGATGATCGACTATGGCCCCGAGCATAATCTGATCTGGGTCACCGCACTCGACGCCAACGGCGAGATCTGGTGCGCGCCCAATCCGACGGTCCGTTTCCAAAGGAACTGGACGATGGGCCGGGCGGAGAATCCGCTCGTCGCCCAATCGAAGGCCTCGATCAAGGCGCCGCAGGCGGAGGTATGCGCCGATTGCGCCGACACCGTGCGCGAAGCGATCAGCCACTGATCGGCTTAGCCGCTCACAAAGATCAATTTTTTGTAGGTTCTTCAATTTCTTAAAACGGGAACCAACCTCTCTCCCCTCCGCTTGGAAGCGATACTTCGCAGAGAGAGATTACCATGGCTCGCACACAATCACCGGACCGCAGCAAAGCTGCCAAATTTGAACAGAACACAGGCAATGGCGGCGAAACTCACCAGCAGGTGTCCGAGCGTGGCGATCATGGTGCGGGCGAAACGCATCTCACCACCAACCATGGCACACGCGTTTCGGATAACCAGAACAGCCTCAAGGCCGGCGCACGCGGGCCGGCGTTGCTTGAAGATTTCGTTCTGCGGGAGAAGATTTTCCACTTCGATCACGAGCGCATTCCCGAACGGATCGTCCACGCGCGCGGTTCGGGCGCGCACGGGGTGTTCGAATGCACCAACCCCATTCCGGAACTGACCAAGGCCGGATTGCTCGGCACAAAAGGCAAGAAGACCGAAACGTTCGTCCGTTTCTCCACCGTCGCTGGTGGCGCCGGATCGGTCGATACCCCTCGCGACGTGCGCGGATTTGCGGTCAAGTTCTACACCGACGAAGGCAACTGGGACCTGGTCGGCAACAACATCCCGGTGTTCTTCATCCAGGACGCGATCAAGTTTCCCGATCTGGTTCACGCGGTCAAAATGGAGGCGGATCGCGGCTATCCGCAGGCGGCCAGCGCGCATGACACGTTCTGGGATTTCGTCAGCCTGATGCCCGAGACGATGCACATGATCATGTGGGCCATGTCCGACCGGACGATCCCGCGTTCGTTCCGGACAATAGAGGGGTTCGGCGTCCACACGTTCCGCTTGGTGAACGCCTCGGGCGAGGCAAAGTTCGTCAAGTTTCACTGGAAGCCGGTGCTGGGATTGCAATCGACCTGCTGGGACGAGGCGGTCAAAATCGCCGGGGCCGACCCCGACTATCACCGCCGCGACCTCTTCGAAGCGATCGCTGCGGGTAACTTTCCGGCGTGGGACCTGGGCGTGCAGGTGTTCGACGAGGCGTTCGCGGCCAAGCAGCCCTACGACGTGCTCGATGCAACCAAGCTGATCCCCGAGGAAGTCTTGCCGGTGCAGGTCGTCGGACGGATGACGCTCAATCGCAACGTCGACAACTTCTTCGCCGAGACCGAGCAGGTTGCGTTCCTGCCCTCGAACGTGGTTCCGGGGATCGATTTCAGCAACGACCCCCTGCTCCAGGGGCGGCTGTTCAGCTATCTGGATACGCAGAAGTCGCGGCTGGGGACGACCAACTTCCACCAGATCCCGGTGAACGCCCCGCGCTGCCCGATGCAGAATTTCCAGCGCGACGGGATGATGCAGACCAAGGTCCCCACGGGCCGCGCCAACTACGAGCCCAACAGCCTGGCCGAGGCGGGCGAGGATGGCGGCCCGCGCGAATGCCCGGAGACGGGGTTCACTACCTTCGCCGCCAACGATGAGCGTAACGACGGCGGCGAGAAGCTGCGCATACGCGCCGAGCTGTTCGCCGATCACTACAGCCAGGCACGCCTGTTCTACCGTTCGCAGCAGCCGATCGAACAGGCCCACATGGCGTCCGCGCTGGTCTTCGAGCTGTCGAAGGTGACTTTGCTGCATGTCCGCGATCGGGTGATGGCGCGCTTGCGCAACATCGACGAGGATCTTGCCAAGCGCGTCGCCGACGGGCTGGCGATGCCATTGCCTGCCAAGGCGCCCGCGGCGCGCGAGCCGGTCGAAATGCAAGCATCGCCGGCACTGTCGATCCTGGCCCACGGCCAGCCACCGATGGAGGGACGCAAGGTCGCGATCCTGTTCGACGAGGGATCGGACCTTGCGGCGATCGAAGCGATGAAGGGCGCGATCGAGAAGGCCGGCGGATCGGTTATGCTGGTCGCGCCCAAAGTCGGAGCGCTCAAGCTCAAGGGCGGGACACTTGCCGCGGATGGCCAACTCGCGGGATCGCCTTCGGTGCTGTTCGATGCGGTCTGCGCGATGCTCATGCCCGAACAGGCGAAGAAGCTGGCGATGGATGGGGCGGCCAAGCAATGGTTCATGGATGCCCACGGTCACTGCAAGACCATCGGCTTTTGCCCCGCGACCAAAGCCGAAATCCTCGACAAGCTCGGGATTGAACCCGACGCAGGCGTGGTCCCCCTCGACCGGTTCGCAAAGATCGCCCCGGCGCGGCACTGGGACCGCGAACCCAAGGTGCGCATGCTCGCCTGATGCAATGATGCGCCGGCGCGGCTAAGGGCGGGGGCGATGCATCTGCGCGCCCCCGCCATCCTTTGTGCCGTGCGCGCGCATGGCGAGACCGGCGCCGTAATCCGGCTTCTGACGGTCGAGCATGGCCTGCTCGCCGCCTATTGCGCGGGGGCGAGGGGGCGGCGGCTGCGACCGGTGGTTATTCCCGGCAATTTGCTCGACACCGAAATTTCCGCACGATCGGCCAGCCAATTACCGTTCGCGCGGGTCGAACTGGTCGAGAGCCGCGGGCCGTGGCTGGGCGAGCCGCTGGCGAGCGCGGCGATAAACTGGGCCTGCGCCTTGACTGCCACTGCCTTGCCCGAAGGTCATCCCTATCCAGCGCTGTACGAAGCGCTCGGCGGACTGCTCGATGCGATCTGCCACGCACCATCGGCGCGGGGATGGAGCAGGGCGCTCGCCGCCTACGAAGCGCTGCTGCTGCGCGAGCTCGGCTATGGTGGAAGCTCGCGCGATCCGGGCGATGAGTGGCCGGCGATCCTCGATCGGCTCCAGCGTCTTGGCGAGGCGCTCGAATCCCGCCTGCTCGCGGACCGCGGGCTTGCAGGGCGAAGGGGCGATGTTATGGCGGCGCGCTCGATCCTGATCGAGCGGCTGAAACGGATTGCGGGGGACGCGTGAGAATTGCGGTAATGCGAGGGGACGGGATCGGCCCCGAAGTGACCGCCGAGGCGCTGCGCGTGCTCGATGCGCTGGCGTTGCCCGGGCTGGTGCTGATCGAGGCCGACGCCGGCGGGATCGCCTACAAGCGCCACGGCCATCCGCTTCCCGAAGAAACGCTGGTCGCCGCGCGCTCGGCCGATGCAATCCTCTTCGGCGCGGTCGGCGATCCCGATTGCGACGGGCTAGAGCGCCGCCTGCGCCCTGAACAGGCGATCCTCGGGCTGCGCAGCGAATTGGGCCTGTTCGCCAACTTGCGCCCCGCTACGATGTTCGCGGGGATGGAGGACGCCTCTGCGCTGCGCCCCGAAGTCGCCCGCGCGATCGACCTGCTGATCGTGCGCGAGCTGAATGGCGACGTCTATTTCGGCGACAAGGGCACGCGGACGCTCGACGACGGACGGCGCCAGGGCTGGGACATGATGAGCTATGCCGAGGACGAGGTCCGCCGCATCGCCCATGTCGCCTTCCGCGCCGCGCAAGGGCGCAAGCGGCGGCTGACTTCGGTCGACAAGGCCAACGTCCTCGAAACCTCGCAGTTGTGGCGAGACGTGGTGATCGAAGTGGCGCGCGAATACACCGACGTCGCGCTCGATCATCTCTATGTCGATAACGCCGCGATGCAGCTCGTGCGCAATCCCGGCCAGTTCGATGTGATCGTCACCGGCAACCTGTTCGGCGACATCCTGTCCGACCAGGCGAGCATGTGCGTCGGGTCGATCGGGCTGCTGGCCTCGGCCTCGCTCGGCGAACGCACTACCGCGCACGGCACTTTCGGGTTGTACGAACCGATCCACGGCAGCGCGCCCGACATCGCCGGGCAGGGCAAGGCCAACCCGATGGCCGCGATCCTCAGTCTGGCGATGCTGCTGCGCCATTCGCTGGGGCTCGAGCCGGAAGCGGCCCGGGTAGAAGCGGCGGTGGCCGCGGCGCTCGCCGACGGAGTGCGCGGCGGCGATCTGGGCGGCAGCGACAGCACCCGCACGATCGGCGACGCGGTGGTCGCGCGGCTTTGACCCTCCAGCTCGCCATCGTTCTGCCCACGCTCAACGAGCGCGGCAACTTGCGCCCGCTGGTCGATCGGCTCGACGCCGCGATGGGCGAGATCGGCTGGGAAGCGATCATCGTCGACGACAACAGCGCCGATGGCACCGCCGACGAGGCGCGGGCGATCAGCCTGGAGGATCCGCGCGTCCGGGTGATCCAGCGGATCGGGCGGCGCGGGCTCGCCTCTGCAGCAATCGAGGGGATGTGCGCGACCGCCGCGCCGGTGGTCGCCGTGATGGACGCCGATCACCAGCATGATCCCGCTCTGCTCCCGCAGATGCTCGACGCGGTGCAGTCGGGTGAATACGAGCTGGCCTATGCCTCGCGCTTCGCCGAGGGCGCGAGCACCGAGGCGTGGGGGCGGCCCGACCGGGTCAAAGCCTCGGGATTCGCCAACAGCCTTGCCCGGCGGGTCACCGGGGTCGAGCTCAGCGATCCGATGAGCGGGTACTTCATGCTCCGCGCCGATATTTTGCGCGCCGACGCGCACCGCCTGTCAGGGGTGGGGTTCAAGATCCTGCTCGACATCCTCGCCACGGTCGACCGGCCGCTGCGGGTGAAGGAGTTCCCGCTCCACTTCGCGGCACGCGCCGAGGGCGAAAGCAAGCTCGACCGGACGGTGGTGTTCGAATTCCTCGTCGGGCTCTACGACAAGTGGCTCGGGCGGATCATCCCGACCCGGTTCGCGCTGTTCGGCACGATCGGCGCGGCGGGCGTGGTCGTCCACATGGCGGTGCTCGCCAGCTTCCTCGGGCTGTTCGGGCGACCGTTCCTGTTCGGCGGCTGGATCACCGCGTTCGACATTGGCCAGACCGTAGCGGCGACGGTCGCAATGACTTTCAATTTCGTGCTCAACAACGCGCTCACTTATGCCGACAAGCGCTTGTCCGGGTTCAGCGAACTGGCGCGGGGGTGGGCCAAGTTTGCGCTGACCTGCTCGGTCGGGCTGCTCGCCAACGTCGGGGTTGCCGGACTGTTGCTGCGCTTCGGATTCCATCCATACCCTGCGGCGATCATCGGGATCGCCGTGGGATCGGTGTGGAACTTCGCGCTGTCCTCGCGCTTCGTGTGGGGACGGTACTGATTCTATTCATGCGCGTGCTTGCATCGAACGCCGTGGTCGATAGACCTGATTATTCCCCAGTGTGGAAAGATTGTTGCCGATGCGCCTGCTTGCCCTTGCCCTGCCCTTGCTCGCTGTTTGCTCCGCTGCCGCGGTCGCCCAAGGCGTGAGCGACGATCCGTACATCTGGCTTGAGGAAAAGGACTCTCCGCGCGCGCTCGCCTGGGTCGAGGCGCGCAACGCGGTCACCGTCAAAAAGCTGGAAGCGGACCCGCGCTACGCGACCCTGTATTCCGAAGCGCTGGCGCTCGCTTCCGCCAAGGACCGCATTCCGATGCCGCGGTTCATCGGCGGCGAGATCTACAATTTCTGGCAGGACGCCGATCACTTGCGCGGAATCTGGCGCAAGACCTCGCTGGCGAACTACCGCACCGCCAATCCGCAATGGCAGACCGTGCTCGATATCGACGCGCTGGGCAAGGCCGAGGGCAAAAGCTGGGTGTGGAAGGGCGCGCAATGCCTCCAGCCAGCCGAGACGCGCTGCCTGGTCAGCCTGTCCGACGGCGGCGAGGACGCGGTCGAAGTGCGCGAATTCGATCTGGCCACGGGACGCTTCGTTGAAGGCGGGTTTCGTCTGCCGCGCGCCAAGAGCGACTTCGCCTGGGAGGACGAGAACCATTTGCTGGTGGCCACCGAATGGTCGCCCGGCGATCTGACCGAATCCGGCTATCCCTATGTCGTCAAGCGCCTGACCCGCGGTCGGCCGCTGGCCGATGCAGTGGAAATCTATCGTGGCGAAAAGAAGGACGTCGGCGTCGGCCCCGCGTTACTTCACGATGGGCAGGGGAACTCCCTGCCGATCATCCAGCGCTCGCTCGATTTCTTCCACAGCCAGACCTTCGTCGTCACCCCCGCCGGGGTGCGCCAGGTGGCGATGCCCGAAAAGGTCACGATCGACGAACTGGTGGCGGGGCGGGTGATCCTGAAGCTCGACGAGGACTGGTCTGCGGCGGGACCGCGGTTCAAGGCGGGAAGCCTCGCCGAAGTCGATCTTGCCGCGCTGATCGCCAATCCCGGCAAGCTCGCTCCGCGGCTGGTGTGGTCTCCGGGACCGCGCAGCGCGCTTGAAGGAGTCGGATCGACCAAGGGACGCCTGCTCCTCGCCACGCTCGACAACGTGCGCGGGCGGGTGCTGGCGCTGACCCCCAAACGGGGCGGCGGATGGACGACAAGCACGCTCAAGCTGCCCGACAACCTCGCTCTCGACCTGGGCAGTAGCGATCTCCGCTCGGAGCAGATGTTCGTGACCGCGAGCGGGTTCACCACTCCGACCACGCTTTATCTGGGCGAAGGTTCGAGCGGCAAGCTGGCGGTTGCCAAGACCTTGCCCGCCAAATTCGATGCGGGACCGCTGACGGTGCGACAACTCGAGGCGACTTCGAGCGACGGAACGAAGATCCCCTACTTCGTGGTCCACCGCAAGGACATCGCCTATGATGGCAGCACGCCCACTCTGCTGGGCGCTTACGGCGGGTTCCAGGTTAGTTCGACGCCATACTATTCGGCACTCACCGGCAGATTGTGGCTCGAGCGCGGGGGCGCGTTCGCGCTTGCCAACATCCGCGGCGGGGGCGAGTTCGGCCCGGCCTGGCACCAGGCGGGGTTGGGGACCAAGCGCCAGATCATCTATGACGATTTCGCCGCGGTAGGACGCGACCTGATCGCCCGGAAGATCACCTCGCCACGGCGGCTGGGGATCCAGGGCGGCTCCAACGGCGGGCTGCTGGTCGGGGTCCAGATGATCCAGAACCCCGAACTGTGGAACGCGGTGGCGATCCAGATCCCGCTGCTGGACATGATCCGCATATCCAAGATCGCCGCGGGCGCATCGTGGCAGGGCGAGTACGGCGACGTGAACGCCGACCCGGCGGTCATGGAATTCTGGCGCAAGACGTCGCCCTACCAGAACTTGCGCAAGGACGGGAAATACCCCGAACCCTTCATCTTCACCACCACCAAGGACGACCGGACCGGGCCGCAGCACGCGCGCAAGTTCGCTGCGCGGATGGAGGAATACGGGCTGCCCTTCTACTATTACGAAAACACCGAGGGCGGTCACGGTGCGGGTGCGGACATCAAGCAGGCGGCGCGCAGCAACGCGCTGACGATGACCTATTTCATGCGGAAGCTGATGGATTGAGCGATCCCGGCGGCGGTGGCACGCGCAAGCTGGCGAGTAGCGCGGTCGCCAGGAGCATCGTCACCGCGCCGAGGCCCAGCGCGGTGCTGTAGTTCCCCGTCCAGTCGTGGATCAGGCCGAAGCTGGCGAGGCCCATCCCGACGCTGAGGATCGAGCACAGCAGCAGCCGCCCGAAGACCTCGCCGTAAGCCTCGAGCGGAAACAGCCGGCTGGTGAGGTAGGGCAGCAAGTCGTACTCGGCGCCGTTGAGCAGGCCGGCGACGAAGACCGCCGCCGTCAACGCGACGAACCCGTTGGCGCCGGCCAGCAGCGCGATGAACCCGGCAGCCGAGGCCATCCCGAACGCGGCGGCGACGCGCGGCACCGGAAAGCGATCGATCAGCGCACCCATCGCCAGCCGCCCGACGATTTGCGACGCCCCGTAGGCCGAGACCAGAAATCCGGCCTCGACCAGTCCCAGTCCACGTTCTCTGCCGACCAGCGCGAGCTGGGTGACGAGGCCGACCGTGCCGATGTTGATCAGCATCGTCGCCCCCGCGATCCGCACGAAGCGCCCGTCGGTCCAGCGCGGCGGCGTGCCGCGAGGTGCCCCCGGCGCGGGCCGCTGCGCTTCGCCCCCACCCCGCGCGGCGAGCAGCCCCATCGGCAAGCCGACGCCCACCGCCAGCGCCGCGAACAGGTAGTATCCCGCGCGCCAGCCCCATTCGGAGATGATCCAGCCGAGCAACGGCGGGACGACGATCGTGGTAAGCGCCACGCCGCTGGTTGCCAGCCCCATCGCCAGCCCGCGGTGGGCATCGAACCTGCGGGCAATGAATCGGCCGTAGATCAGCGCGCTCATCCCCGGGGTGCAGATCGCCAGCAGCGCAATGCCGAGCTGGAAGTGCCACAGCGCTCCTCCCAGCATCGACAGCCACAGATACGTCGCGCCCAGAGCCATCGCCGAGGCGACGATCACCGGCACCGCGCCGATGCGGTCGGCAATCCGTCCGATCAGCGGCGCCGCCAGCGCGCCGAGCAGCCCGAACGCGGCCGCTGTGGCGATCGCCCCGCGGGTCGCGCCGGTCGCCTCGATCAGGCCCGGGATGAACAGGCTGGAAAGGTTCTGGTAGAGCCCCGAGCCAGTCCCGGCCATCGCTCCCGAAGCGGCCACCACTACCCAGCCGCGGCGCCATTCGCCGGGTTGCGGAGCCGGGGTGCTCATCGCCAGCTGGCCAGCCATGTGTAAGTCAGGAACGCCTGCTCGCCGGGCAATCTGGCCGATGACAGGATCGGATAGAACCACGCGAACAACCCGGCCGCTCCGGCCAGCGCGACGATTGCCGGCCAGTGCCATCGGCGCTCCCACCACGCGCCCAGCACCAGCGCCAATGCGATTGTCAGGAACGTGCCCGGCAAAAGGTAGTGATAATAGAACTGCACCGGCTTGGGCGCGACGATCCACAGCGCCAGGCTGGCGCCATAGAGCGCCACCGCGCTGAGCATTGCCGCGTCGCGGCGCAGCCAGCCCCAAACGGCGCAGACCAGCAACGCGGGCAGTCCCAGCACCATCGTCAGCGGATTGCCGATCAGCAGCACTCCGCGCTGGGCGCCGTCGATGTTCTCGTAGAGAAACCAGATCGGCCGCAAGTTGGCGACCCATTGCCACCAGTTGCTCTGATATGGGTGCGGCTTGACCACGCTTTCCTGCAACTCGGCCATCCGTGCCTGGAAGCCGATCACCTCGGAGAGCGGCACCGCGCCGGTGGCGAACCAGCCGAGCGGCAGGAAGCTGAGCAGGTACACCGCGATCGGGAATGCACCCAGCAGCACCCCCGCCTCGATCAGCGTGACCCCCGGCACCGGAGCGGCTTCGCGCGCGGTCAGAACCTTGGCACGGCGCTCGCCCAGCGCCACGAACCGCGCCACCGCGAAGGCCAGCCCGGGCAGGACCATCAGCGGCGCCACGCTCCACTTGCTTGCCAGCGCCAGCCCAAGCGCCAGCCCCGCGAGCGCCAGCGTCGCATGCCCGCGTTCCGGCCGCCTCACCGCCCGCGCGCACAGCCACAGCGCGGTCATCGCGAAAGCCAGCATGAACGGATCGAGCATCGCGATCCGCGCGATCACGAACAGCAGGAAGTTGGAGGCCAGCAAGACGCCCGCGATCAGCGTGGCGGATCGCGAGAGGCTGGCCCACCACGTCGCGCGCAAGGCCGCAAACAGCGCCAGCGCCCCCGCCAGCGCCGAGGGCAGCCGCCACGCGAACGCGTTGTCGCCCAGCGCCCACAGCGACAGCGCCATCAGTTCCTTGCCCAGCCACGGATGCTCGGTGTTGCGCGCCTCGCTCAGCGCCAGCAGGTCGCGCGCGGCGGGCAAGTAGTGGATTTCGTCGAAGTATTCCTTCGACGGGAGGGCCAGGCGGTGGAGCGCCAGCGCAAGGAACGCCGCGGTCAACAGCCAGGACCAGACCAGCGGATCGCGCGACGCGGTTGCGGGTTCGGATCGCGCGATCATCGGTCAACCGGATAGGGCGGAGACCGACGGGCACGCAATGGCTTTGTCTAACTTGCGCCGCGCCCCGGCCTTTCCTAAGGCCGCGGGCGATGAAGCGCGATACCGGCCAGAACCGCGAGATCACCCGCCACTGGCGGCCCGCGACGCGCGCGGTGCGCGGCGGCACCTGGCGGTCCGAACAAGGCGAGACCAGCGAGGCGCTGTTCCTCAGCTCGGGCTTCTCCTACGACGATGCGGCCACCCCCGCGGCGCGCTTTGCCGGCGAGGCCGAGGGGATGACCTACTCGCGACTCCAGAACCCGACAGTAGCGATGCTGGAAGAACGCATCGCGCTGATGGAAGGGGCCGAGGCGTGCCGCGCGCAGGCCAGCGGGATGGCGGCGATGACCACCGCGCTGCTCTGCCAGCTGTCGGCGGGCGACCACATTGTCGCCGCGCGCGCCGCGTTCGGATCGTGCCGCTGGCTGGTCGATCACCTGTGCCCGCGCTTCGGGATCGAGGTGTCGGTGATCGATGCCCGCAACAATGCCGCGTGGGAGGCCGCGATCCGCAAGAACACCAAAGTGTTCTTCTTCGAAACCCCCGCCAATCCGACGATGGACATCGTCGACCTGGGCTTCGTCTGCGAACTGGCGCGCGAGCACGGGATCACCACCGTGGTCGACAACGCGTTTGCCACCCCGGTGCTCCAGCGTCCGATGGAATGGGGGGCCGACGTGGTCGCCTATTCCGCGACCAAGATGATGGACGGGCAGGGCCGGGTCCTCGCCGGGGCGGTCTGCGCCAGCCACGAATTCATTAACGACAAGCTGCTCCCGTTCCAGCGTAACACCGGGCCCAACCTCTCGCCGTTCAACGCTTGGGTAGTGCTCAAGGGGCTCGAGACGCTCGACTTGCGGATCCGCCGCCAGAGCGAGAGCGCGGTCAAGCTGGGGCGGATGATGGAACGCCGCGTCGCGCGGATGCTCCACCCCGGGCTCCCCAGCCACCCCCAGCACAACCTCGCGCTGCGCCAGATGGAGGCCTGCGGCCCGATCTTCAGCTTCGAGGTCGAAGGCGGCCGCCCCCAGGCGCATGCGCTGCTCGATGCGCTCGAACTGATCGACATCTCCAACAACATCGGCGACTCCCGCTCGCTGATGTGCCACCCCGCCTCGACCACGCACCATTCGGTTGGGCCCGAGGCAAGGGAGGCGATGGGGGTGAGCGAAGGCATGCTGCGGCTGAACGTAGGCCTGGAAGACATCGCCGACCTCGCCGAAGACATCGACGGTGCGCTAAGGGCGGTGGGGTTGTAAATTCTGTCAACTTGGCGCGGGCGGACGATGCTCGCGGTGGCCGGTTTCCGCCAATCGCGCGGCGCAAGTTGATGAAATACATGCGCGGGCGGGTGCCTGCAAAAACGCCAAAGCGGCGCCGGTTCTCCACGGTATGAAAGAGCGGTGCGCCGGTTTAGGCGCGGCGGGAGGATGGCAGGTTGGGGCGATGTTGGCATAATCCTTGTCCGCGAAGAAGGCGCGCGCCAGTTCCAGCCGCACGCGCACGGCCTCGGGGTGGTCGATCAGCATTGCTCTGAAGATACGGATCGCGCGCTTGTGGTCGCCCTTGGCCATGGCGACGATTCCGGTGAGAAAAACGGCCTGCTGGTCATCGGGTTGCGCTTTGAGAACTTGTTCCAGCACATGAGCGGCTTCGTCTGTTCTCCCGGTCCGCAACAGATGCTCGACCAGATCCGTCAGAGGCATTGCCGGAAGATTGGATACCGAAGGTTGTTCGATGTCCGCTGATTCAGCGACTGCGGGAAGCGCCGCGCAAGCCATGACCGTGGCCAGCAGACGGGACAGCCACCGGCTCCAACATGCACCGATACCGCCCGCGTCATGGCGGGGGCCAGTCAATCTACTTCTTGCCCACCAGCACGCCGTTGGCGATGCCGGTGCCGTCATAGAGGTTCCAGACAGCCCCGACTTCCTCGGCATTTGGGCCGAAAAACCGTCCTGCGAGGAAACCCGTCGCGGTGGCGAGCAGCGAGAACGCGTTGCCCGGTGCGCTCGACACACCGGTCGTGCCGGTAAAGCCGTTCAAGCCGGTCGTGAAGGTGCCGGCAAATGTCAGGCTGTTCCAAGGCTGACTTGGATTGCCGGGTGAAATGGCGATGATCGAGGGCGCGGACCCGCTGACGGTTCCGGTCGCGAAGTTCGCGGTCAGCGAAGCATCGCCCTGGAGCGCGGCCCCTTTGATGCCTGTCCCATCGGGAACGGCGACACTGCCCGTTACGAAGCCGTTGAATACAGCCGATCCCGTCGTCGGGATGGCTGAATCGGCCGTTTCATAGCCGCCAACGATGGCTGAGCTATTCTGCGGGACATTGGCGGCACTGCGGACGTTCCAGGCGCCATAGGCCGTCCAGAGAAAATCATCGGCCGTGCCGGCACTGGTGCGGTCGGTGGTTTGCAGCGTGAGACTGACGACGCGACCGTCCGCCAGGGTGACCTCTCTTGCTCCGCTTGGCTGGGGAGGGCCGAGGGTGACATTGGCAATGCCCAAGGCCGCGTTGCCAATGGTGAAGCGGATGGTCGGTGACTGGGTATCGGGGTTGGCGGGCCAGTCGATGCTGACAAAAGCTCCGCCTGCATCTGTCGCAGCATCGGACTGAGTAGTCGTGCTGGATCCAGTCGTGATTGTGCGAGCCGCCTGGATGAGCCGGAAGTTCTGCGTGGTTCCTGCCGGTGGATCGTCGAGATCGCTCGTGCTGTTCGCCAATGTCGGCGGGGACGGACTGGTTCCAAGCGTGGGTTGAGCTGCTGGTCCGATCGACCCGGTGGGAGGCGGCGTTGGTGTCGGAGTTGGGGTCGGCGTTGGAGTTGGAGTTGGAGTTGGAGTTGGGGTCGGCGTCGGAGTTGGGGTTGGGGTTGGAGTCGGAGTTGGGGTCGGGGTCGGAGTTGGGGTCGGAGTCGGAGTCGGAGTCGGAGTCGGCGATCCTCCCCCCAATTCAGAGAGATCAAGGCCATTTGTTGTCGCACAGCTGGAGAGGCTGGCACCTGCCATAATGACCGTCGCGATCACCAATGCGGGAAGCGTGCGGCGGGATAATTCGCGCATGGTAGTCATTGCAGCCTCCGCAATCGGATGTTCCATCGAGATTTTCTCCGAACCCGTAAGAAAAGTCCTTGGCGCCCACGCCAAATATCCTGAAATTTCCTGAATTCGCGGCGATGGACAGCCTCGCCTCAGCGCCATAAGCTGGCCCCGTCGGGGGGCTATGGCGACGAAGAGCTTTCAGATCGGACGGCTTACCTTGCGGGCGCGGCGCGAGTTGGTTGGTCCGTGTGGCGCAGTGGCACTTGGCGGGCGCGCGCTCGATCTGCTCTCCACGCTGGCAGAGGCGGGCGGCACGCTGATCACCAAGGACGAGCTGTTTGCCGCGGTCTGGGACGGTTCGATTGTCGAAGAGAACGCGCTCCAGGCGCAAGTTTCGGCCGCACGCAAGGCGCTGGGTGACGAGGCGCGGCGTCTGGTGACGGTCCACGGCCGCGGCTATCGTCTCGATCTCGATCTCGCTGTGCCGCTGCACGAGGAAGATCGCGAACAGGCATCGATCGCGGTGCTGCCGTTCGACAATCTTTCTGGCAACGCCGAGCACGCTTACCTTGCGGACGGGCTGGCCGAGGAGCTGATCTCGCTTCTTGCGCAAGTCTCCGGGCTCAAGGTGCCGGCCCGCACCTCGAGCTTTGCCTACCGCGGGCGGGCCGTCGATATCCGCATCATCGCGGCCGAACTCGGCGTCGCGACAGTGCTCGAGGGCAGCGTGCGGGTCGGGGGTGACCGTCTGCGGGTCGCGGCGCAGCTGATCGAAGCGGCAAGCGGCTTCCACATCTGGTCGGACAATTTCGACCGGACCCTGACGGACTTGCTCGATCTTCAGGACGACCTCGCCGGAGCCATCGCTTCGGCGCTCCGCCACGAGCTCGGCCCGCGTCTGCGCGAGACCCACAGCTCCGAAGCGATGCGTCTCGTGCTCCAGGCGCGTGCCGCGTCGCAGACGATGCGGGCCGAGGGGCTGCGCGAGGCGGTGCGTTTCGCCCGCGAGGCGCTCGAACTCGATCCGCAATTCGCCAAGGCGTGGGAATCGCTCGCGTTGACCACTTTCGTCATGGCGAGCTGGGGTTTCGCACCGAACGAAGAAGTGTCGCAGGCGCGCGAATATGCGCAACGCGCGATCGATCTCGACCCCAGGCAGGCCGGAGCGCACGCGATCATCGGTGGCATCGAAGCGACCCGCGGCCGCTTCACCGAAGCCGTGGAATTGCTCGAACGGGCGCAGGCACTGGAGTCTTACGACGCGGTCGTCAGAGAGCACACGGCGCTGGGTGCTCTCTTGCCAACGGGACTTACATCCCGCGCCACGACCCTCATGGACGAAAGCCTGGAACTCAGTCCGGCCAGGGCCATCTCGCTGGCGATACGCGCGAGTTGCGCGTTGCTGGCGGGCGATTACGCCGCGGCCCGAAGGTTCCTCGACACGGCATTGCGGGTGGGCCAGTTGACTTCACGCTGGCTCGTCGATTTTGTTCAATCCGAACTCGCGCTGCGCGAGGGCGCCATGGGCGACGCCGCAGCCGCAATGTCGCGTTTGGTCGAGCGCGAACTGGCCGTGCCCGAGGGTGCGAGCGTCGTGCGATCGGTTTTCGCGGCCTACGCCGAGCCCGCCGCACGCGCCCAGGCGAGCGAGGCGGCAGCGCGCCTGTTGGCCCAAGCCGAGCGATCGGGGACGATCTGGGGCCACTTCAGCAACCTCGGGCTGTTCCTTGGCTGGCAAGTCCGTCTCGGTAACCTCGACGCAGCGTTCGCGGTCGCCGGGCGGATCGTCGAGCATTGGCGCGAGACTGGCCAGCTTGCAACCGGCAGCGTTACGCTCACGTGGGCGCCGGACATGGCCCCATTCCGCCGCGACCCGCGCTTTCAGGACCTGGTCCGCGACCTAGACCTGTTCCGATTCTGGCACCGCCATGGGCCTCCCGATGGGCATCGCCTTGAAAACGACAAGCTGGTCGTGCTCTGAGCGAACGCGCCGGTTCAGGTTAGGTCAGATCCGCATCCCCGCCGCACTGGCACGGTTGGCGTCGCGGCTTAGAAGAGCGGTGCGCCGGTTTAGGCGCGGCGGGAGGATGGCAGGTTGGGGCGATGTAGGAAAATGGTTTCGGTTTGAGGGAGGCGTCGAGTCTGCGACCGATGTCGGAAATGGGCCGAGAGCGGCCATGTCGCATCTCAAAGCATCGTGCATGAATATGCATCGGTGTGGGTCCCCGCGGAGGCGGGGATCTCAGGCGTCGGTGCGCGACCTCCCGAGGCCCCCGACTTCGCGGGGGAGCAGGGCTGGTTCAGGTTTTCGGCGTCTTGCTCCAGCGCCGCCTTTGGTGGGCAGACTGTCTGCATTGGCGCGCTACTTGCGCCCCTTCGGGAGGATGTATGAAGGCCATTCCAGCTTCCCGCGCGCTGCTCTGGCTGATTCTCGCTCTGCCCGGCCTTTGGATCCTCTATCATTGGGCTGAGGCTCCCAGCCTCTATGGCTATGGGCACGCCATCGGCGACAGCGGGGACTGGGCGGCATGGCTGCTGATGCTGACGCTCGCCGTCACTCCGCTTCGCCTGCTGTTCCGGCGGCGCAGTTGGTCGACATGGCTGATGCGGCGCAGGCGGGATTTCGGAGTGGCCAGTTTCGCTTATGCGGCGGGTCACACCATCATCTATCTGGCCGACAAGGCATCGATCGACGCCATCCTGTTCGATCTGCGCCTTGCGGATATTCTCGTCGGATGGCTCGCGCTGGCGCTGTTCGTCCCGCTCGCGGTCACGTCCAACGACATTGCAACCCGCGCGCTGGGACGAATATGGAAGCGTCTGCACCGGCTGGTCTATCCGGCCGCGATCCTAACCTTCCTCCACTGGGTTCTGGCATCCTTCGATCCGACCACGGCCTATGTCCACATCGCGATACTATTTGCGATCGAGCTCGTCCGGATCGGGCTGGAGGTCCGTCAGAGGGTGACGTAGCTGCGGAAACGCGCGACTTCGGCATCGTCGACATATTTGCCGATCTCGCGGTTGAACTCGCTCATGTCCTTATACGGGCGGTACTCCAGGAACTCTCCTACCATGCGGCCCGACATGCCCGGGATCAGTTCAATTTCCGCGCGGCTGGCGGTGTTGAGATTGACGGGCACGAAAACGTTGACGAGTACGGCGCCGGCAGCCTCCTGCGACAGGGTCTCGCGAAGCTTGGCGTGGAGGTCCACCACGGTGGCATAGGGTCGCCCGGTGACGATCGCATTGGCGAGCGCGGGCGAAACTCCGTTCGCGCCGGCCAGTTGCGCGGCAGTGGCCGTGTTGCCATCGAGCCTGGCGCCCGCTTCGGTCGCAGTGTCTTCCACATTCTGGCCAGAGGCATCAGCATTGGCTTCGGGTTCGGCCATCGCGCCTTCGGCCGTCGCGTCGGCCGCGCCTTCGGTGCCTTCCGAGCAACCGCTGAGGGTCAGGCCGGCGCCGGCGATTGCCAGGGCGAGAACGATCTTACGCATAGGATACACCTTTTCATTGCAATGCTTGGGCAGGCATTCGCCGAACCTGGAGCCAGTCTCTTGACCGGCTCAGTTGCCCGGATGGCCCTGCGCTGCAAGGCATAATCCGGTTCGATGCTAAACCTGCCGGGGGCAGTCGCTGAATTTGCCCCGGAGCGACCGAATTCGGGCCGCAACTTACGCCGCCATAGGTTTTGCATGAATGAAGTTCGCGTTCATCTCTTCGGCGGAGACGGGATGACCGTAGTACCAACCTTGCATGAACGAACACCCTGCGGCCGTAAGGATCGCCGCCTGGGCCTTGGTTTCGACCCCTTCGGCAAGGATCGGCAGGTTGAGGGCACGGCACAACGACATAATTGCCGTGAGCACATCGATTGCGTTTCGATCAAAGCTGAGATTTTCTACCAGCGACCGGTCGATTTTGACGAGGTCGAGTTCGAACCGGCGCAAGTATCCGATGCTGGCATAGCCCGTTCCGAAGTCGTCAAGCGCGATGCGGATTTGCAACTTGCGCAGTCGCGAGATGATCTCTTCCGCCAACTCGGGCCGACGCAGCAAATAGGTTTCGGTGATTTCGAACTCGAGCCGTTCTGGCGGGAACCCGTGACGCTTCAGTGCCGCGCAGACGTCGTCGACCAGCGTCCGGTCCCAGAACTGTGCAGGCGAGAGATTCACCGCCAGGCCAACTGGCCAGTCCCGCGCAGCCGCGCATGCCGTGTCGAGAATGAAACGGCCAAGTTCGACGATCAGCCCGCTTTCTTCCGCAATCGGGATGAACACATCGGGAGAGATCGCGCCTTTCGTGGGGTGCGACCAGCGGGCGAGTGCTTCGACCGACACCATTGCATTGTCACGGGCTGATACGATCGGCTGATATACCACGGTGATCTCGCCGGCGGTGATCGCATGACGCAGGTCGATTTCAAGTTGCTTGCGCTCGCTGCGGCCCGTCTCCATCGCGGAATCGTAGAACGACCATCCATCGCGTCCTCGCGCTTTCGAGGCATACATGGCCACATCCGCGTGGCGGATAACATCTTCGTAGTCATCGTTCTGACTGGAAGCGATTCCGATGCTGACGCCGATGACGATCGGCTCACCGCCCAACTCATGCGGCTCGCCAACCGCCGCCACAAGACGCGCGGCCACCATCCCGATGCGATCGCTGGAAAACGTCCCATCCAGGGTCAAAGCGAACTCATCCCCGCCTAATCGGGCAAGGAAGCCCTGCGGCGGAATGTGCCGCTGAAGCCTTTCCCCGGTCCGGCACAGCAGCTTGTCACCGACCCCATGACCGAAGGTGTCGTTGACATCCTTGAACCCGTCGAGGTCCATATAGAGCAAAGTGTATGATTCATCGGAGCGAGACAGGCGGAGCAGTTCGTCAGTGAATGCGCGGCGGTTCGGCAGCCCGGTCAGAGAATCGCGACTGGCAAGGTAGAGCGCCTTGGTCTCGCTGGCACGAAGTTGGGCTGACGCCCGGCGCGCCTGGATCAGGACCCCTGCTGCAATAGCGAAGATCGCCAAGCCGAACGTGATAAGCCAGGGGAGAGTCCGCTGCCGAAGACGATCGCCCGGTTTCAATGGCGTCCACGTCAGGAAGCCCGCAGACTGGCCATCGAATGTCCGCAGCTTCCAGATGCCGACGCCATTGCCTTGCGTGGGTTGCAAGGCAAGGCTGGGGTTGGTGGCTGCTTTGGTAAGCCCATTCAGGACCTTGCCGTCGATGAGCTTGGTCGTCACCAGAAAGCGCTCGATTGCGGGGAGCGGCGTGGAACCGGGCGTGTGTGATCGGATTTTCGAAATGCCGAAAAGCAGCGGCCCGCGTGGCGAAACGCTGACACCGACGATAGGTTCGATTGGGGAAGACCGCGTCATCATCATCAGGTCTGCGGCATTGCGATACCCACGTCCCAGGAATTCGACGGGATCGGCTTCGACGACATTGCCATCGATCGAAGCGAAGATCGCCCGGCCTTGCGCATCGGTGATGAAGACCATCTCGAAGTGATATTGGTCGTGCAAATAATCGGCTATGTTGATCTTCGCCCACGCCCGGTCGAATGTCACGAGCAGCTTGCTTGCCGCGTCGTCCCAAACCGAGAACACCTTCGCAGTCGTGGCCATGGCTTCCATTTCCGCGGTAAGGGCCGCCCTGACCCGATCGCGTTCATTGAGCGTTTCGGCTTCGTTTTGCAGCGCGGTCAGCCAGAGCAGGCCCCCCGCCAACGCCCCAAGCGCACTTGCCACTAACACGATCATGGGAAACAAGTATTGAAAACGAAAAGTCATCTCGTTCGGTCCAGCGTGCAAAATTTTGGTTTGTTGCTCGTCGGGCTATCTATATTCTCGTTTAAAGTTCGATCCGAACCTTCTAGGTAGTTTGCGCAGTTCGAGATAATTTAATTATCGGTTTGCGCACGCAGGCTTCCGCCATGGTCGATTTTTTTTGGCCATAGGGGCCGACGCTGCCGACAGCGGACGGGCGTGCGGATGGCTGTCGCCTGTTCAGCGGAATTGGGATACCGGGCCTTGTTTGCCCCTATTTCTCCGCCATAACCCAAACCCCGTCCCAATCGTCTGGCGGCGGCTTTTTCGCGTACAGCCGTACCCGATCGCGATAGATCCTCGCCGGGCCATCCTTCGGATCGATCGCCAGGAGCTTGCCGAACGCCGCCTCGGCCTTGGCCCAATCCCTTGCGCTATAGGCGTGCAGCCCTTCGTCGTGGAGTTCGAGGATCGCGGCCAACCGGGCGTAGTTTTCGCCCGCGCGCCAGCCGACTGCTTCGAACACCGCGACCGGGCGGTCCTTGCCCTTGACCCGCAAGAGGTCGACCTCGCGCAACAGCGCCGGGGCCTTGAGCGCGGCGACGGTGAAGTCGGACAGCAGGATGCGCGTGCCGTAGAACTTGTTGGCGCTTTCCAGCCGGCTGGCGAGGTTCACCGCGTCGCCGATCACGGTGTATTCCATCCGCTTGACCGAGCCGATGTTGCCCACGACGACGTCGCCGGTCGATAGCCCGACGCCGATCTCAAGCTCTTGCAGCCCTGCGCCGCGCTGGCGGACGTTGAATTCGCGCAACTTGCGCAGCATGTCGTTGGCCGCGGCGAGCGCGTTGTCGGGGTCTTCGGGCTTGGGGAACGGCGCGCCGAACAACGCCATGATCGCATCGCCGATGTACTTGTCGAGGATGCCGTGGTGGTCGAAGATCACGTCGACCATGTCGGTGAAATAGGCGTTGAGGACCGAAACCGTCTCGCGCGCGCCCAGCGTCTCGGCCATCTTGGTAAAGCCGCGTACGTCGGAGAACAGCACCGACACGGTCTGGTCCTTGCCCGAAAGCTCGGCCTCGCCGGCGGCGAGCAGTTCGTCCGCCACTTCGGCCGACATATAGCGCGCCATGGTCGAGCGGACGCGCTTTTCCTCGGTGATGTCCTCGACCACCAGCAGCGAGCCGATCCGCTTGCCCGCGCCATCGATCAGCGGCGCGGCGGTGAGGTTGACGGTCGAGACCGTGCCGTCGCGGCGGGTCAGGTCGACGCCGACCGCGATGCTGGGCTGGCCGGTGGCAACGGTCTCACGCAGGTTCTGGAGGATCCAGCGGTTGGGGGTGGAAAGGAGGTCATCGAATTTCAGTCCGATGAACTGTTCGCGCGGCATCCCGATTATCTTCACCAGCGGATCGTTGACGGTGACGATGTTGTTCTCGCTATCGAGCGACATGATCCCGTTGGAAATCGACTGGAGGATCGATTCGTTGTAGTTCTTGATGTTGAGCACGTCTTCGAACAGCCGCGCGTTTTCGAGGCTGACCGCGACTTGCGCGGCGAAGGCGCGCAGCCGCGCCTCGTCCTTGGCGGTGAACCCGCCGTCGCGCTTGTTGAGCACCTGGGCGACGCCGATCCGCCCGCCCGACTTGTTGACGATCGGCGCGCACAGGATCGAGCGGGTGACGAACCCGGTGTCCTTGTCGATCTTCTGGCTGAAGCGCGGGTCGGCATAGGGATCGGCGATGTTCTCGGCCATGCCGCTGGTGAACACCGCGCCGGCAATCCCCTGGGTGCAAGGAATGCGGATCTCGCGGGTTTCGATTCCCCCGGCGTAGATCGAGACCAGCTCGTCGGTCTTGGGATCGTGGACGAACAGCGTCGAGCGTTCGGCGTTGAGCAGCTCGGCGGTGACTTCCATGATCCGCTCGATCAGCACCTCGAGCTGGAGCTCGCCCGCCAGGTCCGAGCTGATCGACAGGATCCGCTGCTCGTCGCGCAGCGAATCGACCATCAGGCTGAAGCCGCGGAACAGGTCGGCGTATTCGTCGGTGCTGATGACCTCGAGCTGGGCGTCGTCAAGCTTGCCGCTCTCGACCTTCTCCATCGCCTCGAGCATGCGCTTGGCCGACCGCGAGACGTCCTGCGCGGTCAGCAGCCCCATCGCGAAGGCGCCCGCGATGCACACCGTGATGACTGTCCCGATCCACGCCAGCAGCGGCACCATGCTCTCGCCGCCGAAGTTGAAATCGCCGGGCGAGACGATCCGCTGGACCTTGAACACGATCGAGGCGGCGAAGAAGATCAGCGGCAGCGAGGCGACTCCGATCGCCAGGTAGAGCAGCTTCTCGCGCAGCCTGATCGAGATGAGCCTGGCCTGCTTGTCGGGCGCAAGCTGTTCGCCCAGCCGCTGGCTGAGGCGGCGGATGACCGGTTCGATCTCGCGTCCGACCGAAAAGTATTCGAATATCGCGTGGGTCGGCGAGGCGAAGAAGATCACCGTCGCGCAGAACGCGCCGATCTGCCACCACTCGAAACCGGCATCGAACACCAGGTTGGAAACAAAGAAAGCAATCACCAGCAGGACCATCGCTATTGGTCCGTGGAACAGCGTGACGCGCAGGAACGCCAGCAGCGGCAAGTTCAGCGCCTGGACGATCCCGTTGCTGAGGACCTCGCGGTCGGGCAGCCCGTAATCGTCGAGCAGATCGAGCGCGCGGCTGATCGGGCGCAGCTGGTAGTGGATGAAGATGATGTCGAGCGTGGTGTAGATCGTCATCCCGATCGGGATCATCGGCCCCCAGATCAGCCACTGCCCCAGGGTGAACTCGCCGCCGACGATGACCAGCATCAAGGTGACCGCGGCGGCGACGGTCGAGGCCAGCAGATAGAGCCACGAAACCCGGTAGAACAATGTGCGGGACGAGCGCCGGGGGACCGGCGACGCCGCGCGTCCTGCAGGCCTTATGGTGGGAAAGTGCAACACTTGAGCCCCCGCTGCTGCGCGGCAAGCTATCACAAACCGCGCGTTACGGAACCCGAAAGCGCATCGCTCCGCCGTTTTCACCCCAGACCAAGCCTTTTCAAGACATTGTCCGCCCGCCCGTTTAGGGTTAGGCTGGGGCGTAATGAAAGAACTGTTCCAGCATGCCGCCGTCACCGACGGGGTCACCGTGCGCGTCGCGGTCAACTTCCTCCCCGAACAGTCGCGGGTGGAGGCGGGCAAGTGGTTCTGGGTCTATCACATCCGGATCGAGAACGGCTCGGACCAGCCGGTCCAGCTGGTTACCCGCCACTGGCGGATCACCGACGGCCGCGGCATGGTCAACTTCGTCGACGGCGAAGGCGTGGTCGGCGAACAGCCGCTGCTCAAGCCCGGCCAGAGCCACGATTATGTGAGCGGCTGCCCGCTGGCGACGCACCACGGGAGCATGGAGGGGCATTATACGATGCGCCGCGCCGACGGGAAGCTGATCGAGGTGGCGATCCCGTTCTTTCCGTTAGCCGCGCCTGCCACGGCGGGCTAAGCGCGCCCACGCAATGAAGCGCACCCACCTTCCCCTCAACGGTTTGCGCGTGCTCGATGCGGCGGCGCGGCATTTGTCGTTTACGCGCGCGGCGGACGAACTGGCGGTGACCCCCGCCGCGGTCGGGCAGCAGATCCGCGCGCTCGAGGATTTGCTCGGCGTGGTGCTGTTCCGTCGGACGCCCAAGGGGCTCGAGCTGACCGGCGAGGCGATGGCCGGGCTCGATCCGCTGCGCGAGGGGTTCCTGCGCTTCGAGGAGGCGGTCCAGGCGATCCAGGCGGGGCAATCGAGCCACGTCTATACGATCGCGGTGCCGCGCGATTTCCTCGGGCTGTGGCTCGCGCCGCGGCTGGCGAGTTTCCGCCGCGACAACCCGCAAGTGCGTTTCGCGCTGGTCGCGGGCGATGCCGAGCTCGACTTCACCGAGGCCAACCTCGATCTCGCGATTCGTTTCGGCGAGGGGCCGGGCGAGTTGGAGGGCGTGGCGCTGGGCGATACCGACCGGGTGACCGTTGCGCCGGTGGATGGTGACTCCGCGGCGTGGATCGGCTGGCCCGGCGACGCTTCGCCCGATGGCGAAGAACCGACGCTCGCCGTCGCCGACGCCGGGCTGGCGATCTCCGCCGCCGCTGCGGGACTCGGCCGCGCGCGGGCGCCCGCGCTCCTCGCCGATGCCGCGCTGGCGGCCGGGCAGCGCATTGTTCTGGGGACGCGCGAAGCCTGCCGCCGCGGCTATTGGCTGGTCGCGCCGACCCCGCAGTGGCGCCAGAAGAAGGTCAAGGCGCTGGTGGGTTTCCTGACCTCCTAGCCGACATCGCCCGCCATCAAGCTCGCGTTGCCCCCCGCCGCGGTGGTGTCGATGCAGACCACGCGCTCGGTGGCGAAGCGCGCGACGTAGTTGGGGCCGCCCGCCTTGGGCCCGGTCCCCGACAGCCCCTCGCCGCCGAACGGCTGGCTTTCGACCACCGCGCCGATCTGGTTGCGGTTGACGTAGAGATTGCCGACTTTGGCATGCGCCTGAACGAAGGCGCGAGTCGCGTCGATCCGGCTGTGGAGGCCCAGCGTCAGGCCGTAACCCGCGGCGTTGATCGCCTCGAGCGCCGTGCCCAGCTCGCCCGCGGCGAACCGCGCGACGTGGAGCACGGGGCCGAAGTTTTCCTTCCGAAGATCGGCGATGCTGTCGATCTCGATGATCGTCGGGGGGACGAAGTGGCCGTTTTTGGCCATCGCGGGGAGCTTGAGTTGCCAGACGCGCCGCCCGGCTTTCTTCATCCGCGCGATGTGCGTTTCGAGACCATGCCTGGCCTCGGCATCGATAACCGGGCCGACATCGGTTGTCAGCACCTCGGGATCGCCGATCACCAGCGCCTCCATCCCGCCGCGGATCATCGCCAGCATGGCGTCGGCGACGTCCTCCTGGAGATAGAGCACGCGCAGCGCCGAACAGCGCTGTCCGGCCGACTGGAACGCGCTCGCCAGCACGTCGCGGGTGACCTGTTCGGGCAGCGCCGAGCTATCGACCAGCATCGCGTTCTGCCCGCCGGTCTCTGCGATCAGTTGAGCGATCGGTCCGTCGCGATTGGCCAGCGCGCGGTTGATGGTCCGCGCGGTGTCGGTCGATCCGGTGAAGGCGATCCCGGCCACCAGCGGATGCGCGGTGATCGCAGCGCCCACGCGGCCGTCGCCGGGCAGCACCTGGATGACCCCGTCCGGGATGCCTGCCTGATGGCACAGCCGCACCGCCAGCGCGCCGAGCAGCGGGGTCTGTTCGGCGGGCTTGGCCAGCACGGTGTTGCCCGCGGCGAGCGCGGCGGCGGCGGGGCCGATGAAGATCGCGAGCGGGAAGTTCCACGGGGCGATCGTCGCGAACACTCCGCGACCGTGGAGGCTCAGGCGGTTGGTCTCGCCGGTGGGTCCGGGAAGAGGAGTATCATGGGTGAACAGTCGCCGGGCTTCGCTGGCGTAGAAACGGAGGAAATCGACCGCCTCGCGCAGTTCGAGCACTGCGTCGGGGAGGGTTTTTCCGGCTTCGCGGCAGCACAGGCTCAGGATTTCGTCGGCGTGGCCTTCGAAGGCATCGGCGGCCTTGTCGAGCAGCGCGGCGCGATGCTCCCCGCCCAATGCGTCCCAGCCGGGCTGGGCGGCGGCCGCGCGGTGCGCGGCGAGGTCGACGTCGTCGGGGGTCGCATCGAGGCAGTGGCCGACGAGGCGCGACTGGTCGTGCGGCGAATGAATCGCGCGACCTAAGCCCCTCCCCTTCAGGGGAGGGGTTGGGGTGGGGGCTATCGATTTACTCGGCGTCGCGTCTGACGGAGAGCCCCCACCCCCAACCCCTCCCCTGAAGGGGAGGGGCTTTGCCTCCCACACTCTCTCCCTCAGCGCCTCCAGCCGCACCAGAAGCGGCTCGCGCACCAGCGGGTCCGCCAGATCGATCCCCGCGCTGTTCGCCCGACCGGGAAAAATGTCCCGCGGCCATGGAATCACCGGATTGCGGCGCGGCTCCAGCGCCTCGAGCTCGGTCACGGGATCGCCGGTCAACTCGGCTACGGGGACTTCGGCGTCGGCCATGCGGTTGACGAAACTGGAGTTGGCGCCGTTTTCGAGCAGGCGGCGGACGAGGTAGGCGAGCAGGTCCTTGTGCCCGCCGACGGGCGCGTAGATTCGCACAGGCGTCCGCGCGTTGCCTTCGGTTTTTGCCAGCTCGGCATAGATTTCCTCGCCCATCCCGTGAAGCCGCTGGAATTCGAACTGCGCGCTAGGCCCGGCGAGCGCCTTGATTGCGCCGATGGTGATGGCGTTGTGCGTGGCGAACGCGGGGTAGACCGCATCGGGCGCGGCGAGCAGCTTCGCGGCGCAGGCGAGGTACGAGACATCGGTCGCAACCTTGCGGGTGAACACCGGGAAATCTGCGAACCCGCCGACTTGCGAGTGCTTGATCTCGCTGTCCCAATAGGCACCCTTCACCAGCCGGACCATGATCCGCCGGTTGTGCGCACAGGCGAGAGCGATGACCCAGTCGACCAGTGGGACCGCGCGTTTGGAGTACGCCTGAAGCGCCAAGCCGAAGCCTTGCCAGCCGCTCGTAAACAGCTCTTTGTCCGCAACCAGCGCGGCGATCAGGTCCATGCTCAGCTCGAGCCGCTCGGCTTCCTCGGCGTCGATGGTGAAATGGATGTCGGCATCACGCGCCTTGCCGGCGAGGTCCTTGAGCACCGGCAGCAGCGCGGCCTTGGCCGCATCGGCGTGGAGGAAATCGTAACGCGGGTGGAGCGCCGACAGCTTGACCGAGATCCCGGGCGAGCGGACCACGCCCGGATGGCCATTGGCCCTCGCCTCGCGCGCGATGCGGTCGAGCGCGGCGGCGTAGCTCAGCCGGTAGCGTTCGGCATCGGCAAACGTCATCGCCGCTTCGCCGAGCATGTCGAAGCTGTGGCTCAGCCCGCGCGCGCGCTCGGGCGCAGCCCGCGCCAGCGCCTCGTCGATCGTCCGCCCGAACACGAACTGGCCGCCCAGAATCTTCATCGCTTGCAACGTCGCGGTGCGGATCACCGGTTCGCCCAGCCGCCCCACCGCGCGCTTGAGGCTGGCTCCCAACCCGCTCGCTTCGGCACGCCGCTGGTCGAGCACGCGCCCCGTCAGCATCAGCGAAAAAGTCGCGGCGTTGACGAACGTCGAGGAGCTGTCGCCGAGATGCTCGGTCCAGTCGATCCCGCCCAATTTGTCGTGGATCAGAGCATCGGCGGTGGCCGCGTCGGGCACGCGCAGCAGCGCCTCGGCCAGGCACATCAGCGCGATGCCTTCGTCGGTGCCGAGGCCGTAGGCGTGGAGGAACGCATCGAGCCCCGATGCTTTTCGTGCCCTCGCCCCTTCGACCAGCTGCACGGCGAGCTTTGCCGCCTGCCCGTGGACCGCACGGGCGGGCCCGGCCTGGCGCAGGCGCTCGGCGATGCAGGCCTCTTCGTCCTGGCGGTAGGCGGCGCGCAAGGCGGTGCGATCGGGTTCGGCGACGGGCAAGGTGGTTACTTTCGCAACGGGTTTTGCCGCCCATGCACCAGCCGCGGTGCGCCTTCAACCAGCCGTGGCGCAAACCCGCGTTGCCCTGCGGCTTTCAGGGGCTAAAGGGACGGTCATGAAACAGGCAGCAGCCGTCACCTGGGCCGAACCCGGCGACCTTGCCGCGGTCGCGGAGCGGATCGCGCGAGAGGTCGCGCGTCCGGGCAAGAAGCGGATCGCGATGGCGGGGGGATCGACGCCTGCCAAGGTCCTTGCACTGCTGGCCTCGCAGAATCTCGACTGGGCGGGCGTCACCATCGTCCCTACCGACGACCGTCAGGTTCCCGCCGATCACCCCGCCAGCAACCTTGGCGCATTGCGCACCGCGTTCGCGGGCACCGCGGCAGAGATCGTGCCGCTGGTCGAGGGCGACAAGATCGCGCCGTTCGATCTGGTCTGGCTGGGGATGGGCGTCGACGGGCATATCGCCTCGCTGTTCCCACGCATGTGCGCCGAGCAGCGCCGCGGCCGCCGGGTGATCTCCGCGTCCCCGATCCCGCTGCCCCCCGAAGCGCCGTTCGCCCGGCTCACGCTCAACCGCAAGGCGCTGGCTGCGACCCGCGAGACGATCCTGGTTGTCACCGGACGCGAAAAGCGCGCGGTGATCGAACACGCGCTGGCCGGGCGCGATACACTGCCGGTTTCCGACATCCTGCGCGGGGGCAAGGCGCCCGTGACCATCTACTGGAGCGAATGATGCCCCTTCACCCGACGCTGGAAAAAGTCACCGCGCGGATCGCTGAACGCAGCCGCGCGAGCCGTGCGGCTTACCTCGATCTGATCGGCCGCGCCCGCGATCATGGGGTCAACCGGCCGACGCTATCGTGCGGCAATCTTGCCCACGCGTTTGCTGCATCGGGCGAGGACAAGCCCGCGATCCGCGGCGGCAACGCGCCCAACATCGGCATCGTCACCGCCTACAACGACATGCTCTCGGCGCATCAGCCCTACGGGCCGTACCCTGCGCAGATCAAGGTGTTCGCGCGCGAGGTGGGTGCCACCGCGCAAGTCGCGGGCGGGGTTCCGGCGATGTGCGACGGGGTGACCCAGGGCCAGCCCTCGATGGAACTGTCGCTGTTCAGCCGCGATACCATCGCTCTTTCCACCGCAGTCGCGCTGAGCCACGGGATGTTCGAGGCGGCGTTGCTGCTGGGCATCTGCGACAAGATCGTCCCCGGGCTGCTGATCGGCGCCTTGCGCTTCGGCCATCTGCCCACGATCCTGGTGCCTGCCGGGCCGATGCCCAGCGGCCTCGCCAACAAGGAGAAGGCGCGCATCCGCCAGCTGTTCGCCGAGGGCAAGGCGACCCGCGCCGAACTGCTCGAGGCCGAGGCGGCGAGTTATCACGGCGCGGGGACCTGCACCTTCTATGGCACCGCCAACTCCAACCAGATGATGATGGAGATGATGGGGCTGCACATGCCGGGGTCGAGCTTCGTCCAACCGGGCGCGAAATTGCGCCAGGAACTGACCCGCGCGGCGGTCCATCAGGTGGCGGCGAGCGGCTGGGACGGTGACGACTACCGCCCACTGGGGCATTGTGTGGACGAGAAGGCGATCGTCAACGCTATCGTCGGGCTGCTGGCCACCGGGGGATCGACCAACCACGTCATCCACATCCCCGCCATCGCCCGCGCCGCGGGGGTGCTGGTCGATTGGGACGACATGGACGAGCTGAGCCGCGCCGTCCCGCTGGTCGCCAGCGTTTATCCCAACGGCGGCGGCGACGTGAACGCCTTCGCCGCGGCGGGCGGGATGCCGTTCGTGATCCGCGAACTGCTCGACGCCGGGCTGGCGCACGGGGATATTCGCACGGTCTATGGCGCGTCGCTGATGGAGGGGGCGCAACAGCCGACGCTCGATGGCGAGGCGTTGCGCTGGGACGCCGCGCCGACGCGCTCGTCCGACGAAACCATCCTGCGCGGCACAGCCGAACCGTTCCAGCTCGAGGGAGGTTTTCGCCTGCTTTCCGGCAATCTCGGCCGCGGGACAATCAAAGTGAGCGCGGTGGCGGCTGAGCGTCTGACGATCGAGGCCCAAGCCCGCGTGTTCGCCGATCAGGACGCGGTGATCGCGGCGTTCAAGGCGGGCGAGCTCGAGCGCGACGTGGTGGTGGTGGTCCGCTTTCAGGGTCCGGCGGCCAACGGCATGCCCGAACTCCACAAGCTGACTCCGCCGCTGGGCGTGCTCCAGGACCGCGGCTTCCGCGTCGCGCTGGTCACCGACGGACGGATGAGCGGGGCCAGCGGCAAAGTCCCCGCAGCGATCCACGTGACTCCCGAGGCGCATCTCGGCGGCGCTTTGGCCAGGCTGCGCGACGGTGATCTGGTGCGGGTCTGCGCCGAGAAGGGCGAGCTGGTCGCGCTGGTCGATGCGGCGGAGTGGGATGCGCGCGAATTGGCCGTCCAGCCCGCGGTTGCGGCGGGTACAGGCCGAGAGCTGTTCGCGCTGATGCGGCTCCACTGCGATACCGCCGAGCAAGGCGCGAGCGCGATGCTCGCGGCGGCGGGCCTGTGAGTCCAACCGGCGTGACCCAGCTCGTCGCGGTCGATATCGGGGGCACCCATGCGCGGTTCGCGCTGGCCGAAGTGGCGGACGGCAAGGTCGTGGCGCTCGGCCCCGAGACCACGCTCAAGACCGCCGAGCACGCGAGCTTCCAGACCGCTTGGGAGGCTTTCGGCGAAGAGCTGGGCCATGCGCTACCCTCCGCCGCGGCGATTGCGGTCGCGGGGCCGGTGCAGGGCGAGATCGTCCAGTTCACCAACAACCCGTGGATCATCCGCCCCGCGCTGGTGAACGAGAAGTTGGGGATCGAGCGCCACGTCCTGATCAACGACTTCGCTGCGGTCGGCCATGCGGTGGCACAGGCCGAGCCAGAGCATTTCTTGCATCTTACCGGGCCGGATACAGTGCTTCCGGGCGAGGGCACGATCAGCGTGGTCGGCCCCGGCACCGGACTGGGGGTCGCGCATGTCTGGCGCGACGCGCATGGCTATCGCGTCTCGGCGACCGAGGGCGGACATATCGATTTCGCCCCGCTCGACGGAATCGAGGACGCGATCCTTGCCCGGTTGCGCGAGCGATACCGCCGGGTTTCGGTCGAGCGCGTGGTCGCCGGGCCGGGCCTCGCCGAAATTCGCGCCACGCTCGCCCGGCTCGAAGTCAAGGCGGTGCTCGAGACCGACGACAGGGAGCTGTGGGCGCTGGCGATGAGCGGCGAGGACAGCCTGGCCGCCGCCGCGCTCGATCGCTTCTGCCTCGCGCTGGGCAGCGTCGCGGGTGATCTCGCGCTGGCGCAGGGCGCGTCGGCCACGGTGATCGCCGGCGGGCTCGGCTACCGCATTCGCGACCACCTCGTCCGTTCGGGCTTTGCCGAACGTTATACTGCCAAGGGACGGTTCGCGGGAATGATGGCGGGGCTGCCGGTCAAGCTGATCGTCCATCCCCAGCCGGGACTGCTGGGGGCCGCGGCGGCGTTTGCGCAGACCTATCCGGACTAAAAATCCGGCAACCTCTGCGCCGCAAATCCCCACCCCGCGAGCGCCTTGCCCTTGGCCCGCCGCAGCAGCGTGGCCGCATCCCCGATCGACCACGGATGCGCGTGCTCGAACCCGGCGAGTTCGCCCCAGGCGATCGGCGCCGCGACCGGCGCACCCTCGCGGGCGCGCGCCGAATAGGGGAGGACCGCGGTGGCGCCGCGCTGGTTGCGCAGCCAGTCGATGAAGATCTTGCCCTTGCGCTTGGCCTTGCTCATCTGCGCGACGAACCGTTCGGGCTCGGCCAGCGCCAGCGCCTCGGCAAAGCGCTTGGCGAAGTCCTTGTGCGCCTCCCACGAATGCCCGGGTTCGAGCGGCACCACTACATGGACTCCCTTGCCCCCCGAAAGCATCGCGAAGCTGACCAGGCCAAGGTCTTCCAGCCTGTCGTGGATGTCCCTGGCCGCGCTCTTCACGTCGCCGAAGTCGAGTCCCTCGTCGGGATCGAGATCGATGATCAGGCGGTCGGGATGCTCGACGTCGCTGGCGCGGCTGCCCCAGCCGTGGAACTCGATCGTTCCCATCTGGACGCAGGCCAGCAGCCCCTCGGCACTGTCGAGCCACAGATAGTCCTCGGCCCCGCCGTCCTTCTCGACAATCGGGACGTGGTGGACGTGCGCGCCGAAAGTGCCCGCGTCGTGCTTCTGGAAGAAGCATTTCTTGGCGCGGCCCTGCGGACAGCGGACCAGGCTGACCGGGCGCCCCGCCGCGAATGGCAGCATCAGCGGGGCGATGGCGGCGGTGTAGTCGGCGAGGTCGCCCTTGGTCTGCCCGCTGTCGTAGATCGCCCGGTCGCGGTTGGAGATTTTCACGGTTTCGGCTTCGGGGACAGCGACCGGCTTTTCGGGTTTCACGTCTTTGGCCGCCTTGTCGCCGCGCAAGCCCAGGAAGCTGCCGTGGCGGACCGATCCGTCCGCGGTAAATTCGGCAAAGGCGATCTCGGCGACCAGCTGGGGCTTGAGCCAGGTTACCCCGCGGCGCGCCTCGCGGGGGACTTCGGCGGCGGGTTCGGCGGCTTCCAGTTTGGCCATCCGCGTAGCGAGGTCGCCCAGCGTGTCGCCGTTGAAACCGGTGCCGACATTGCCCTTGTAAACCAGCGCCTTGCCCTCGTTCTGCGCCAGCAGCAGCGACGAGAACGGGCGTCCGCGCGCGCTCGACTTCTTCCAGCCGATAATGACGAATTCCTGCCGCCGGGTGCATTTGACCTTGAGCCAGGCCTTGCTCCGCTTGCCCGTGTATTTGCCGTCGATCCGCTTGGAGATGATCCCTTCCTGCCCGGCGTCGCACATTGCCCGCAGCAGCTTCTCGCCCGCGCCGATCACGTGATCGGCGACGTGGATCGGCGGCGCGGCGGCGGCGAGCAGCGCTTCGAGCCGTTCCTTGCGCTCGATGTTGGTCAGCCCGGTCAGATCGGCGCCGTCGATTTCGAGCACATCGAAGGCGTGGAAGCTCAGCGGGGTCTTGTCGGTCTGTGCGCCGTGGCCGCGCTTGAGCACCGCCTGGAGCGAGGAGAAATCGGGATTGCCGTCCTTGTCGTAGGACACGATTTCACCGTCGATCAGCGCGGGCGGCAGGTCGAGCGCGGCGATCGCCCGGGCCAGCGGGGCGAACTTGTCGGTCCAGTCGAGCCCGTTGCGGGTGTAGACTCGCACTTCTGCGCCTTTGACTGCGACCAACGCCCGGTAACCGTCGAACTTGATCTCGTGGATCCAGCCGTTCCCCGCGGGGACGGCATCGACCAGCGTGGCAAGCTGCGGCGCGCGGAATTTTGGAAGAGCTCCAGCCGATTTGCGCGGTTTGGACGGTTTGGCCAACGTCGCATTATGCTCCGCGGCATCCGCCATGATCTCGGTGAACGCCTTGCCTTTTTTGCCCTTGAGCGAATGCGCCCCCGCCTGGTCGGCGGCGATCTCGGCCATCGTCCGCCCGGTCAGCACGCTGGTCAGCGCGCGTTCGACCAGCACCTCGCCTTCTTCGGCGCAATCGTCGGCGATCTTGCGCAGCAGCCAGTTCTCGCGCTTTTCGCCGGGGCGGGGGCGCAGGCGGATCAGGATCCACTCGCCGTTCATCCGCTCGCCCGACAGGGTGAAGTGGAGGTGGCCCTTGTCGATGTCCTTGGCGCTTTTTCCTTCGATCGGCGCCCAGCTGCCGCGGTCCCACAGCATCACCGTGCCGCCGCCGTATTCGCCTTTGGGGATCGTCCCCTCGAATTCGGCATAAGCCATCGGGTGGTCTTCGGTCCGCACCGCGAGCCGCTTGTCGTCGGGATCGAGGCTGGGCCCGCGGGTCACCGCCCACGATTTGAGCACGCCATCGACTTCGAGCCGCAAATCCCAATGGAGCCGGGTGGCGTCGTGCTTCTGGACGATGAATATGTTGCCTTGCGGGCTCGACGCGCGTTTCCCCGCGGGTTCGGCAGTCGTCTTGAAGTCGCGCTTGGCGTTATAGGCGGCAAGCGTATCGGTGCGCTCCATTTCAGGCCCGCTTGCGCGCGGCGGGCTTGGTCGGGGCCTTCTTCGCGGGTGCCTTCTTTGCTGCGGACTTCGGCGCACTCCCCCCCGAACCGACCGACTTCTTCAAGGCTGCCATGAGGTCGATCACGTTGCCGCCGCGCGGCGCGGGTTCGGACACGTCCTCGAGGATCGTCTTGCCCTTGGCCTTCTGTTTCTTCTCGATCAGGCGGTGGAGCGCCTCGATGTAACGGTCGTGGAACTCCTCGGGCTTGAACGGCGCGGTCTTCTTGTCGATCAGCGTTGTGGCCAGATCGAGCAGGTCGGCATCGGGCCTGGCGTCGGGGATGTCGCGGAAGAACCCCTGCGCCTTCTGGACCTCGTCCGAATAGCGCAGCGTCTCCATCACGATCCCGCGCCCGCACGGCTTGAGGCTGACCAGTTGCTCGCGCCCCCGCACCGACAGCTGGCCGAGCGCGATCTTGCCCGCGCTGCGCAGCGCTTCGCGCAGCACGACATAGGCTTCCTCGGCCAGGTCGTCCGCCGGGACGACGTAGTACGGCTTCTCGAAATAGAGCACGTCGATGTCGTCGCGACCGACGAACTGGACCAGGTCGAGCGTCTTCTTGCTTTCGATCTTGACCGCCTCGATCTCCTCGTCCTCGAGCAGGACGTAGTTGCCCTTGGACACCTCGAAGCCCTTGACGATTTCGTCGCGATCGACCGGGCCTACGCCCTGGACGACCTTTTCATAATTGATCGGCTTGCCCGTGGGCTCGTGGATCTGGCGGAAACTGATGGCCGCGCCCGATTTGGTCGCGGGATAGATTTCCACCGGGATCGAGACCAGCGCGAGCCGGATCTGTCCCTGCCAGTATGCTCGTGCGGCCATTGTGCTCATCCCGTCGCGGTTATCGCTCGACTCCACGAATCCTCAGAGGCTTGGCGGTTCCCGAAAGCGTTCATCATGCGGTCAGCGGGTGTTACTATGCTGGCTGGCCGCCTGAGCTACGGAGTCGCCTGCCATGTCCACTCGAGTCCTGCTTGCCGCGCCCGCGCTGGCGCTCGTCCTGGCCGCGTCGCCTGCCGCGGCGAAGCCCGGTTCGACCGAAAAGATGACCGAGATGATGCGCGATCCCGCGACCCAGCAGGCGATGGCCCGCGCGGTGGCGGCGATGAGCGAGGCGATGCTCGACATGCCGCTCGAACCGCTGGCCCGCGCCGCCGAGGCAATGGGTGATCGCCGGACCGCGCGCGAGATGCGCCGCTCGACGCTGGGCGACTACGCCGGCCCCGAGGCGCGCGACGTGCCCCGCAAGATGAGCCGCCAGCTGCCTGCGATTATGGGCGCGATGGGCGGGATGGCCGCGGCGGCCGAAGAAATGACCCCCGCGCTCAAGGCGATGGCCAAGGAAATGGGCGCGCGAATGAAGGACGCGATGCGCGACGGGGCCAGTGGCGAAAGCCGCGATTATCGTGACGAAGATTACCGCACATCGCCCCGCGATGACGAAAACTCGGACGCCCCGCCGCCTTCGGCGAGCGAAGAGCCTGATCAGGGTCCCTACGCGACGCCTGCGCCGGATGAGGGCGACGCGGGACTTTAGGAGCGTCGTAGGACGCCTGCTACCCTCCGTCACAAAACCGTAACCTTGCTCGCTCACCCCCGAACCCGCTATTTGAGCGGGGGCATGTTGAACGATCGCATACGTGCCGCCAACGTGGGCGATGTCCCGGCACCCGCCGCCGGCGAGCCGCGCTATTTCAACCGCGAGCTGAGCTGGCTCCAGTTCAACCGGCGGGTTCTCGCCGAAGCCGCCAATCCGGCCTATCCGCTGCTCGAACGGCTGCGCTTCCTTTCGATCAGCGGCAACAACCTCGATGAGTTCTTTATGGTCCGCGTCGCCGGGCTCAAGGGCCAGCAGCTGCGCAAGATCGAGGATCTCTCGCACGACGGCCTGACCCCGTCGCAGCAGTTGCCGCTGATCACTGCGCAGGCCGACGCGCTGATGGCCGACCAGCAGGGGCTGTGGCGCGAGCTGCATGCTGCGCTGGCCGGGCACGGGATCGAGGTGCTCGAACTGTACCAGATTACCCGCACCGAGGGCGCCGAGCTCGAACGCTTCTTCCGCGAAAATGTGCTGCCGATCATCACCCCGCAGGCGCTCGATCCGGCGCATCCGTTTCCGTTCATTCCCAACCTGGGGCTGTCGATCCTGTTCGAGCTGCGCCGCAAGGCCGACGGCGAACCGGTTCGCGAGCTGATCATGCTGCCCCCGGCGCTTCCACGCTTTTATCGACTTGGCGGCATGGGTGCGCGCTTCGTGGCGCTGGAGACGGTGCTGCGCTATTTCAGCGAGGCGTTGTTTCCGGGTTTCCAGGTTATCGGATCGGCTGCGTTCCGCGTCGTGCGCGACAGCGACATCGAGGTTGAGGAAGAAGCCGAGGACCTGGTCCGCTATTTCCGCAGCGCGATCAAGCGGCGGCGGCGGGGGCGGGTGATCCGGCTCGAGGCGGAGGCCGCGATCCCGGCCGAGCTCGCCAGCCTGATCGTCCGCGAGCAGGGCGGCGACGATGCGATGGTCAGCGAGACCGACGGCCTGCTGGGGATCGCCGACCTTGCCCAGGTGGTGGAGATCGAGCGGCCCGAGCTCAAGTTCGAACCCTACACGCCCCGGTTTCCCGAACGCATCCGCGACCACGACGGCGATTGCTTCGCGGCGATCCGCGAGAAGGACATCGTCGTCCATCACCCCTACGAGGCGTTCGACGTGGTCCTCGCCTTCCTGCGCCAGGCGGCCGAAGACCCCGACGTGCTTGCGATCAAGCAGACGTTGTATCGCGCGGGCAAGCAAGGAGCTGTAATCAGGGCTCTTTGCGACGCGGCCGAGGCGGGCAAGGCGGTGACCGCGGTGGTCGAGCTGAAAGCCCGCTTCGACGAGGAGCAGAACCTGCAATGGGCCGCCCAGCTCGAACGCTCGGGCGTGCAGGTGGTCTATGGCTTCATCGAGCTGAAAACCCACGCCAAGATCAGCCTGGTCGTGCGGCGCGAAGGCCGGCGCGTTCGCACTTACTGCCACTTCGGCACGGGCAATTACCACCCGGTCACCGCGCGGATCTACACCGACCTCAGCTTCTTCACCGCCGATCCGAAAACCGCGGCCGAGGCGGCGCAAGTGTTCAACTACATCACCGGGTACATCGAGCCGCAAAACCTCGAACTGCTGATGGTCAGCCCGCTCAACTTTCGCGAGCGGCTTTACGACCTGATCGACCGCGAAATCGCCAATGCCGCGGCAGGCAAGCCTTCCGGGATCTGGGCCAAGATGAATTCGCTGTCCAACCCGGGAATCATCGACAAATTGTACGAAGCGAGCGCCGCCGGGGTGCCGATCCGCCTGGTGATCCGCGGGGTGTGCTGCCTGCGCCCGGGGGTTCCGGGGCTGTCAGAGACGATCGAAGTCAAGTCGATCGTCGGGCGGTTTCTCGAACACAGCCGGGTCTGGGCTTTCGCCAACGGCGCGCGGCTGCCCAGCCGCAAGGCCGCGGTGTACATTTCCTCCGCCGACTGGATGAGCCGCAACATCAACCGCCGCGTCGAATACGCGCTCCCGGTGCGCAACCCCACGGTCCACGACCAGATCCTCGACCAGGTCATGCTCGCCAACCTGCTCGACACCGAACAGAGCTGGGAGCTTTTGGCGGACGGTTCGTACCGCAAGGTCGTGGCCGAGGGACCGCGCTTCAACCTCCACACCTATTTCATGACCAACCCCTCGCTCTCGGGCCGCGGCGCTTCGCTCGGCGAGGCTGGCGAAGTGCCCAAACTCTCCCTACACACCCGCGGGTGAGCGTTCCGGGCCGCCAGGCGATCATCGACATCGGGTCCAATTCCATCCGCCTGGTGGTGTTCGGCGGCGCCGTCCGCGCGCCCGTGGTGCTCTACAACGAAAAGCTGATGGCCGGATTGGGGCGGGGGGTGGTCGCCAGCGGGCGGCTCGATCCCGGCGCGGTCAAAGTGGCGCTGGCGGGGCTCGCCCGCTTCGCCAAGCTGACCGGGGCCATGGAGCTCGCTTCGCTCGACATCGTCGCCACCGCCGCGGTGCGCGAGGCGGCGAACGGGGCGGAATTCCTCGACCGGGTCCGCGCGCTGGGCCTGCCCGCGCGGCTGCTCGACGGCGCGGGCGAAGCGCAGGCCGCGGGCTATGGCGTGATCGCCGGGATGCCCGGCGCCGACGGTGTGGTGGCCGATCTTGGTGGCGGCTCGCTCGAGCTTGTGCGTGTCGAGGGCGGCGAGGTTCACGAGAGCGCCTCGTTCCCGCTCGGGGCAATGCGCGTCGCCTCGCTCCGCGCGCGCGGGACAGGCAAGCTCAAGCGCGCGGTGGCCGAGGCGGTGCGCAGCCTGCCATGGCGCGGTGCGGTTGCGGGCAAGCCGCTGTACCTGGTCGGCGGGTCGTGGCGCGCGCTGGCGCGGCTCCACATGCACCTCGCCCAGTTCCCGTTGCCGGTGATCGCCAACTATAGCTTTCCGGCTGGCGAAGTGGCGCGGATGCGGCGTTCGCTCGCTGCGACCGGGCTGGCTTCGCTCAAAGCCGTGCCCGGGTTGAAGGCGTCGCGGCTGCCGCAAATCGGCGATGCAGGTGCGTTGCTCGCCGAGCTGATCGAGACTCTCAAGCCCGATTCCTGCGTGGTTTCCGCGTTCGGCTTGCGCGAGGGGCTGCTGTTCGGCCGCCTCGACGCCGCCGAGCGCGCGCGCGACCCGTTGATCGAGGGCGCGCGCTTCATGGCAGCCGCGCAACAGCAGGTGCCCGGCTATTCGGATGCCTTGTGCGGCTGGCTCCACCAGTTGTTCGGCGACGAGCCGCGCGAACTCACCCGGCTGCGCAACGCGGTGTGCCTGCTGCGAGGGACCGGGTGGTCGTCGAACCCCGAATTCCGCGCGCTGGGGGGCGAGGAGATGGCGCTCCACGGCAACTGGGTCGGCGTCACCGCGGCCGACCGCGCCACGATGGCGATGGCGCTGTACGTCGGCATGGGCGGCGGCGGGGAGGGGCCAGCAATCCTGGGGCGGCTCGCCCCACCCGACTTGCTCGGCCGCGCCAGAGCCTGGGGTCTGGCGATGCGGCTGGCGCAGCGGATCGCAGGCGGGGCGCCCGCGCTGCTTGCAGCCACGCAGCTGGCGCGTGACGACGGCGCGTTGCTCGTCACCCTGCCGCCCGGCCACGCCGCGCTGCTCGATCAGACGCTGGAACGCCGCGCGGGAAGGCTGGCGATGGCGCTGGGTCTGTCGGGAGCAACGGTTCTCGCCTGAAATTCCGCAGCCCCGGGTGGACGCCGCCCCCGCGCTTCGTCCATAGCTTCGGGCCATGTGGCAGCTCCACCATTTCCCGCTGTGCCCGTTCAGCCGCAAGGTCCGCCTGCTCCTCTCGGAGAAGGGCGTGGCTTACGAACTGTGGCGCGAGAACCCGTGGGAGGCGCGCGACGAATTCCGCAACCTCAACCCCGCGATCCGCACCCCGGTGCTGCGCGATGCCGACCGCGACATCGTCCTGATCGACAGCCGGGCGATCTGCGAATACTTCGAGGAAACGATCGACAAGTCGCCGATGATCAACGGCACCGCCGCCAACCGCGCCGAGATCCGTCGCCTGGTCGCGCTGTTCGACGAGAACTTCTTCGCCGACGTCACCGAAAAGCTGCTCAACGAACGGATGAAGAAGCGCATCGTCTACCGCCAGTCTCCCGATTCGCGGTCCTTGCGCGAGGCGATGAAGCTGGCGCACGAGCATCTCGATTATATCGACTACCTGATCGATAACCGCCCGTGGCTGGCGGGGGCAACGATGAGTCTGGCCGACCTCGCCGCCGCGGCGCAGATCTCGGTTGCAGACTACCTCGGCGGGATCGATTGGTCGAACCACGAACAGGCGCGCAGCTGGTACTCGGTGTTCAAGAGCCGCCCCAGCTTCCGCCCCTTGCTGGCCGAACGGATGGACGTGATCCAGCCGCCGAGCCACTATGCCGATGTGAATGCATGATGCGTACCACCGATCACCCCAGGCGGAACAGGTAAGGTTGGAGTAGTGGTAGACATTCCCCCCAAACCCTGGCCCACGGGGCTCGCCGAACAGCTGGAACCGCTGGTCCGCCGCGTGCTCGCGCCCAACCCGTCGCCCTACACCTTCACCGGGACCGAGACCTATATCGTCGGCGCGGGGAGCGAGGTGGCTGTCATCGATCCGGGGCCGGCGGGGACGGGCGAGGCGGGGCATGCCGATACCAACGGGAATGGCCACGTCGCCGCGATCCTATCCGCGATCGGCGATGCGAAACTGGTCGCTATTCTCTGCACCCACACCCACCGCGATCACTCCCCCGCCGCCGCGCCGCTCAAGGCCGCGACCGGGGCGCCGATCATCGGCTGCGCGCCGCTGGTGCTAGCGGATGACGGTCCCCGCGCCGATGCAGCGTTCGACCCGACCTACCATCCCGACCGCGTGTTGGCCGACGGCGAGCGCATCTCGGGCGGCATTGTCGGAGAGGGGGGCTGGACATTGGAGGCCGTCGCCACCCCCGGCCACACCTCCAACCACTTGTGCTATTCGCTGGTGGAGAGCGGCGCGCTGTTCACGGGCGATCACGTGATGGGCTGGTCGACCAGCGTGGTCTCGCCCCCCGACGGCGACATGGCAGCGTACATGGCCAGCTTGCAGAAGCTCCACGACCGCGCCGACCGCGTACTCTACCCTGCGCACGGCCCCGCGGTGGACAAGCCGCGCCAATTGGTCCGCGGGATGATGGGCCATCGCCGCCAGCGTGAGAGCCAGATCGTCCGCCTGCTGGGCGACGGGCCGCAGCAAATTCCGGCGATGGTCGCGCAGATGTACAAGGGGCTCGACCCGCGGCTGGCGGGCGCGGCGGGGCGCTCGGTGCTTGCGCATCTGGTAGATCTGGAACGACAGGGCCGGGTCGTCCGTTCGGGTGAGGTATGGACGATCCCGAACTAAACCAGTTTCTGCCCTCACCCCTGAAAGGGGAGAGGATAGCGAAGCTTGCCCCGCATGGGGCTAGCGCAGCTTGGAGAGGGGTGCGCCCCCCCGAGAGCACCCCTCTCCAACTCCGGCTAGCAAGCAAGCTTGCAAGCCTGCGTAACCTCTCCCCTTTCAGGGGTGAGGGCAAGGCGGTGCCGATTTGAAGCAGGACGATCTGGCGACGGCGACGACGCCGCTCCCCGAAGTTCGCCGCGAAGCCAACATCGCGCGCGCCTCGGCGCTGCCGTGGCTGCTGTTCCTCGTCACGCTCGCCGCGCTGGCGTGGTTCGGGTTCTTCAAGCCCGAGAAGCTGGGCGATCCGCTCGCCACCAGCCTCGTCGCGTTCGAAAAGCAAAACCGGCTGACCGTGTTCAGCGCCCAGCTCGCGCCGGTGGTGGCGAGCGACGACACCCGTTATTTCGGGCTGGTCAAATCGAAGCAGGTCGCGGTGATCCCCGCGCGGGTAGACTACACGCTCGACCTGACGGCGATGAACCGCGATCGGCTGGCGTGGAACGAGGCTGCCAAGACGCTCGATGTCCAGCTCCCCGCGCTGTCGCTCAGCCGCCCCAACCTCGATGAGGCGCGCGCGCAGTATCTCCGCGAAGGCGTGTTCATCACCCGCGAGGCGCAGGACAAACTCAACCGCAACACCACCCTGCTCGCCGAACAACAAGCCACCAAGGCGGCCGCCAACCCGGTGCTGATGGGCATCGCGAGGTCGGCGGCGAAGGACGCAATCCGGCAGAACCTGGCGATTCCGTTGCAGGTGGCGGGGTATGGCGAGGTTACGGTGCGGGTGCGGTTCGATGGGGAGGCGGTGCCTGCGGGATAGGGTCTCAAAGGTATCTCTCAAGCGCCTCGAACACGTCACGAAGCCCCGGGACAGCATCTTCGCACCGCAGCTTGGCCAAGGCAGTTGCGATATCGAGGGTATATTCGGTCACGCTGAATTCGGCCTTGCAACGTTTCGCCCCCAAATACCTGACCAAGTTTCCCGCGGCCTTGTTTTCCGACAGGATCTGCACGTCCAGCGACGCGATGTTTTCTTGGCGACAGTTCACCAGCAAAACCGCGATCAGCATCCTCGCCAGCCCGAGGCCATGGTACTCGTCGACGATTCCAACGGAGAACTCGGCGGAATTGCCATCCGGGCCGTCCCTTATGGCATGGACCGCGCCGATGGCCGGATGATCCCTGTCATCGGTGGCGATCGCGCCCCAGGCGATGTGATGATGACCATCGGCGCCGACCAGCCGCTCGATCACCGCGTCGGAAGGCATGGGCTGCACTGAAAAAAACCGGAGATACCTTGATTGGGCGGATAGTTGCTCGATTCCCTCGCGCATGCGGGCTTCATCGGTGGCGCGGATCGAACGAATGCAGACGCTTGTCCCGTCTCCCAGCGTGGTGTGAATGATCTTGTCAATGATCTGATCGGATGCCGGCGGATCGCTCATTCCCCGTTGCCTATCATTCCTGCGGTTTCGCCCCAAACGCGATTGGACGGCCGGATGCTGCAAGACCCGTAACGACTTCGCGAGCTCGGCATTGCCGCTCGCCGCGCGTACGCCTATCTCTGATCCCAAGGGGTGCCCGCCGCCCCGCAGTATCGAGGACGCCATGACCGCACAGCCCCGCGAGACCCTCACCGGCCTCGACCTTCGCGCCGAGATCGACCGTCTGCGCAAAGAGCGCAACGCGGTGATCCTCGCGCATTACTACCAGCGTCCCGAAATCCAGGACCTCGCCGATTTCGTCGGCGATTCGCTCGAATTGAGCCGCAAGGCGGCGGCGACCGATGCCGCGGTGATCGCGTTCTGCGGGGTCAAGTTCATGGCCGATACCGCCAAGATCCTCAGCCCCGACAAGATCGTCGTGCTGCCGGATATGGACGCCGGATGCTCCCTTGAGGACTCGTGCCCGCCCGACAAGTTCAAGGCATTTCGCGAAGCGCACCCCGATCATGTCGCGCTGACCTACATCAACTGCTCGACCGAGGTGAAGGCGCTGTCCGATGTGATCGTGACCAGTTCCAGCGCCGAGACGATCCTCGACCAGATCCCGCGCGACCAGCCGATCATCTTCGGCCCCGACCGCCATCTGGGCGGCTATCTCAACCGCAAGTTCGACCGCGAGATGCTGCTGTGGCCCGGCGTGTGCATCGTCCACGAGGCGTTTTCGGAGACCGAGCTGCTCAAGCTGAAAGCGCAGCATCCCGGCGCGCCGGTGGCCGGGCACCCCGAATGCCCGCCGCACATCATCGATCATTGCGACTACGTCGGTTCGACCAGCGGCATCCTCCAGTTCGCCAAGACCTTTACCGGGCCGACGCTGATCGTCGCGACCGAGCCGCACATCATCCACCAGATGGAGCTGGCGATCCCCGAGAAAACCTTCATCGGCGCGCCCGGCGCGGACGGAAACTGCAACTGCAACATCTGCCCGTACATGGCGCTCAACACGCTGGAAAAGCTCTACGTCGCGTTGCGCGATCTCCAGCCGCGGATCGAGATCGCCGAACCGCTGCGGCTTGCGGCCAAGAAGAGCCTTGACCGGATGCTCGAGATGGCGAGCGGGACGGTGGGGCTGGGCGATCTGGGGGCGATGCCGTTCAAGGCGGCGATCTGAGGGCTCAGTCCGGCTTCATCAACCCGCGGACGAACCCGATCAGCCCGGTCTGGCGCGCCCGCTTCATCCGCTCGGCGGCGAGGATGTGGCCGACTTTGGCGAAGCACACATCGATGTCGTCATTGACTACGACATAATCGTAGCCGTCCCAGTGGCTGATTTCGGCCTGGGCGCGGGCCATGCGCGCGTCGATCACCGCGCCGCTGTCGGTACCGCGGCCGACCAGCCGTCGGCGCAGCTCGTCGAGGCTGGGGGGCAGGATGAACACCCGGACGACGTCCTGCTGGTCCTTCTGGAACAACTGCTGGGTGCCCTGCCAGTCGATGTCGAACAGGAAGTCCTCGCCCACTTTCAGGCCGGCGCGAATCTGCGCCTTGGGGGTGCCATATGAGTGGCCGAACACGCTCGCCCACTCGTAGAATTCGTCGGCCTCGACCATCCGGTCGAACTCGGCCTGGCTGACGAAATGGTAATCGCGCCCATCGACCTCGCCCTCGCGCATCGGGCGGGTGGTGACGGAGACTGAGAGGCGGATCGCGCCGTCCTCCCTGAGCAGCCGTTGCGCGATGGTGGTCTTGCCCGCGCCCGAGGGCGAGGAGAGGATGAACATCAGCCCGCGGCGCTGGAGCGTGTCGTGAGCGATCGGAAGGGCGTCGGCCATGCGCGCTGATGGCGCAGCAGGCCCAGACCGGTCAAGTCACGTCCGGTCAAGTCACGATCGGGTCGGATTCCTTGCGTCCCTCTACGGCCTGTTCGTTAACCTTGCGCGCGCCTTCGGCCTTGGCGGCGGCCTGGCCCTTGCTGCGGTCGTACAGGGTCTTGGCCAGCATTCCGCCACCAACGAGGATCGCCCCGGGGACCGAGCGCGTCGCGATCCGCGCCAGCGCGGTGCCGACCATGGTCTGCATCATCGACCGGCCCTTGACGATGTTCTTCGCCTTGTCCTTGGAATAGCGGGTGCCAAGCAGCGTCCGCTCCACCGCGTGGCGCATGATCTGCCCGCCGCCGCGCAGGATGACGTCGGTGAGCAGCAGGTTGGTCATCGGATTGGGGCTGGCGCCGGGGGTGTCCTTGATCGCCTCGCCCGCCCGATCGAGAGCCTTGGCTACCGGCCGCCGGGATTTTCTGGCCATTTTCGCCCTTTGCGTTGCGGGCGGGTTGCGCCCTATTTCTTGCGCCCGAAATCGACCGTGACGACGTTGGAGCCGTCGTCGGCTTCAACGCCCGCCTCCGTGACCTGTTCCGGCGAATCGTTTTGCGCGTTTTCGTGCGGTTCGGGCGCGGTTCCCGCGCCCAGCGCCTGGAACTGGAGCCCGAAATCGACCGCCGGATCGACGAACGCGGTGATCGCCGCGTAGGGAACCTGCAGCTTGGCCGGAATCTGGTTGAACGACAGCCCGACCGAGAACCCCTCTTCGCCGACGTTGAGGTCCCAGAACTTGTTCTGGAGCACGATCGTCATCTCGTCGGGAAACCGCTCGCGCAAGTGCGGGGGGACCGAGACCCCTGGCGCCCCGGTCTTGAAGGTGATGTAGAAGTGGTGCGCGCCGGGCAGCGTGCTGCCGCTCCGCTCGATCTGGCGGAGCACCCGGCCGACCACCGCGCGCAACGCCTCCTGCACGATTTCATCGTAGGGGATCAGGCTGTCGGGCGTGGTGTCGTTCATTGCGAGCGACACCTGACGCTGTGCGCCGAGGCGGTCAAGAGTTGATTCCGTTCCCCTCCAGCCTATAGCGCGCCCCATGCGCACCGGCCGGATAGCTCGCAAGACCGCCGAAACCGACATCCTGGTCGAGGTCAACCTCGACGGGACGGGCGAATACGCCGTGTCCACCGGAATCGGCTTCCTCGATCACATGGTCGAACAGTTCGCGCGCCATTCGGCGATCGATCTGGTGTGCAAGGTTTCGGGCGATCTTCACGTCGATCAGCATCACACCACCGAGGATTCGGCGATCGCGATCGGCCAGGCGATCCACCAGGCGCTGGGCGAAAAGCGCGGGATCACGCGCTATGGCGCGGCCTATTCGCCGATGGACGAGACGCTGGCGCGAGTCGCGCTCGACATTTCGGGGCGGCCGTTCCTGGTGTGGAAGGCGGCGTTCACCCAGCCTCGCCTGGGAGAGTTCGACACCGAGCTGATCGAGCACTGGTTCCACTCGATTTCGCAGGCCGCGGGGATCACGCTCCATGTCGAGCTGCTCTACGGCCAGAACAACCACCATGTGTGCGAGGCGATCTACAAGGGCTTCGCCCGCGCCATGCGCCAAGCGGTGAGCATCGATGCGCGCAAGGCCGATGCGGTGCCTTCGACCAAGGGCATGCTCGGTGGCTGAAAAGCTGGCGTTGGTCGATTACGGCGCCGGTAACCTGCACTCGGTGGAAAACGCGTTGCGGGCGGCCGGCGCCGAGGATGTGACCGTTACTTCCGACCCCAACGTGGTCCGCGCCGCGGATCGCATCGTTCTACCCGGTGTTGGTGCCTTCGCGGCTTGCGCCAAGGCGCTGCGCGGGGTGCGCGGGCTGGTCGAGGCCATGACCGAGCGGGTCCATGTCGGCGGCGCGCCGTTTCTCGGCATCTGCGTTGGGATGCAGTTGCTGGCGACGCGCGGGGTCGAACATGGGACGACGGCAGGCCTCGGGTGGATCGAGGGAGAGGTCCTGCCGATTGCGATCGCCGACCCGGCGATCAAGGTGCCGCACATGGGCTGGAACGATGTAGCGCCCACGCCGCACCGTGATGGCGCCGAGCTGATCGAACCCGGCGAGGCCTACTTCCTCCACTCGTACCATTTCGTCCCCGAGCAAGGCCGCCACATCGCCGCGCTGACCGACCACGGCGGCGGGATCGTCGCCGCGGTGGCGCGCGACAACCTGCTCGGCGTGCAGTTCCATCCCGAAAAGAGCCAGGCTTACGGTCTGGCGCTACTCGCGCGCTTCCTGGAGTGGGCGCCATGATCGTCTTCCCCGCGATCGACCTCAAGGCCGGGCAGGTCGTGCGGCTGGCCGAAGGCGATATGGCCCGCGCCACGGTCTATGGCGACGACCCCGCGGCGCAGGCGCTGGCGTTTGCCGAGGCCGGGTCGCAATACCTCCACGTGGTCGATCTCGACGGCTCGTTCGCGGGTCGGGCGGAGAACCGCGGTGCAGTCGAGGCAATCCTCCAGGCGTTCCCCGGCCACGTCCAGCTGGGCGGCGGGATCCGCACGCGCGAGGCGGTCGAGGGCTGGTTCGATCTGGGCGTGTCGCGCGTGGTGATGGGCACCGCCGCGCTCAAGGACCCCGATTTCGTCAAGGACATGGCGAAGGAGTTTCCCGGCGGGATCGTGGTCGCGGTCGATGCCAAGGACGGGATGGTCGCGACCGAGGGTTGGGCCGAAGTGTCCGACGTCGGCATCGTCGACATGGCCCGCCGCTTCGAAGACGCGGGTGTCGCCAGCCTGCTTTTCACCGACATCGGCCGCGACGGGCTGCTCAAGGGCTGCAACATCGACGCCACGGTCGATCTGGCGCGCCGCACCGACCTTCCGGTGATCGCCAGCGGGGGGGTCAAGGGGCTGGACGATATCAGGATGCTGGCGCTGCACGCAAATGAGGGGATCGAAGGGGTGATCACCGGGCGGGCCTTATACGACGGGCGGCTCGATCTGGCGGCGGCGATTGCGATGGCAAACCGCACATGACCGTCCGCATCCGCGTCATTCCCTGCCTCGATGTCGCCGAGGGCCGCGTGGTCAAGGGCGTGAACTTCGTCGATCTCAAGGACGCGGGCGATCCGGTCGAGCAGGCGCGCGCCTATGACGAGGCGGGGGCCGACGAGCTGTGCTTCCTCGACATCACCGCCACGCATGAGAACCGCGGAACCTTGCTCGACGTGGTGAGCCGCACCGCCGCGGTGTGCTTTATGCCGCTGACCGTGGGCGGCGGGGTTCGCGCGGTCGAGGATGCGCGCGCGCTGCTGCTGGCGGGGGCGGACAAGGTCGCGGTCAATTCCGCCGCGGTGACCCGGCCCGAGCTGGTGGCCGATCTCGCCGACAAGTTCGGCAGCCAGTGCGTGGTCGCTTCGGTCGATGCGCGTAAGTCCGGCGCGGGCTGGGAGATCTTCACCCACGGCGGACGCAAGGCCACCGGGATGGACGCGGTCGCCCATGCCGTCCGCCTCGCCGAACTGGGCGCGGGCGAATTGCTGGTCACCTCGATGGACGGGGATGGCACCCAAGGTGGCTACGACCTTGCGCTGACCCGTGCGATCGCCGACGCGGTGCGGGTGCCGGTGATCGCCAGCGGCGGGGTCGGCACGCTCGATCATCTGGTCGAGGGCGTCACCCGGGGCCACGCCAGCGCAGTGCTCGCCGCCTCGATCTTCCACTTCGGCACCTTTTCGATCGCCGATGCCCACGCCGCGTTACGGGCGGCGGGCTTGCCCGCGCGCGGTTGAACCGTCGGTTACACTTACAAAGTCTGTCCCGGAACGGAGCAGGTTAACCACCGCCCCTCGCGCAATCAGCCAACACAGGGCATGCGGCACGCTGATTGCATAAACCATGGGGAACAGGGGCTTGCCGCAATGAATTTCCGCTTTGCAGTGTGGGCCATGGTGGCAGCACTTGCTGCTTCGCCCGCGGCGGCCGCGGCGTGGATCGAGATCCCCGAGCCCAGCGATCCCTGGCTGTTCGCGCTCGGCGTGGTCGGGCTGCTGGTCGGCCGCCATGCCTCGCGCAAGAAGCCACCCGGGTAATTCAGTTTCCGTCGGTCGTTCGTCTCCTTGTCGGCAGGCGGAAAAAACCGGAGGGGCGTCTTCGCAGCGGAAGGCGCCCCTCTTCCGTTTGACGCCTCTCTTCGTTGACTGGGACGGGGTGACGGTTATGGCTGGCGCGATGACCGATTCCGCGTTCCTGACCCGCCTCGAAGCGACCTTGCGCGAGCGGCGGGGCGCCGATCCGAAGCACAGCTACGTGGCGAAGCTCCACGCCAAGGGCGTCGCCAAGATTGCCCAGAAGCTGGGCGAGGAAGCGGTCGAGACGGTGATCGCCGCGCTCGGCGAGGACGACGCGGCGCTGACCGGCGAGGCGGCCGACCTGATGTTCCACCTGCTGGTCCTGCTCGACGCCCGGGGTCTGGCGCTGGCCGATGTCCTTGCGGAACTCGAACGCCGCGAGGGCGTGTCAGGCATCGCCGAGAAAGCCAGCCGGAACTTCTGACCATGCCGATCGACGCCACGCTGCCTTACGACGACCAGAACGTCTTCGCGAAGATCCTGCGCGGCGAGATTCCGTCGAAGAAGGTTTACGAGGACGACTGGGCGTTCGCCTTCCACGACATAAATCCGCAGGCCCCGGTCCACATCCTGGTGATTCCCAAGGGTGCCTGGGTCAGCTGGGACGATTTCTCCGAGCGGGCCAGCGCAGAGGAAATCGCCGGGTTCGTGCGCGCCGTTGGCCAGGTCGCGCGCGACAACGGCCTCGTCGTGCCGGGCTTTCGCCTGCTCGCCAACATCGGCCCGCACGGACACCAGGAAGTCCCGCACCTCCACGTCCACCTGTTCGGCGGGCGACCGCTGGGGGCAATGCTGGCGCGTTAGCTTTTTTTGGCGCTGCGCTGAGCTGAGCCTCGGCACCAGCCCGCTCCCCCACCCGGCCACCCACGAGAGTATCCTGAACGGGTGGCCGGGTGGGGGAGCGGGCTGGTGCCGCAAGCCTTCGACGGATGTCGAAGGCGCACCAAACCAAAACTTGCCCCGCGAGTCTCGCCCCGGCTAAGGACGCGGGCGATGACGCCCCCTGACCCCCCGAGCGGACGTTTCGACGGAACCGAGCACCTTTTCCCGGTGCGGGTCTATTTCGAGGACACCGATCTTTCGGGGGTGGTCTATCACGCCAACTATTTGCGCTGGTTCGAGCGCGCCCGCTCGGACATGCTGCGCCTGCTGGGGATCGACCAGCGCGCCGCGCACGAAAGCGGCGAGGGCGCTTACGCGGTCAGCGAGCTGGCGATTCGCTATCGCGCGCCCGCCAAACTCGACGACGCGGTGACGGTGCGCAGCCGCACGCTCGAAGTCGGCGCGGCAAGCTGCAGAATCGCGCAAGCCGCGTGGCGCGGTGATACACTGCTGGCAGACGGCGAAGTGCGCGCGGCGTTCGTCGCCCCCGATGGACGCGCCCGCCGCCAGCCGCCAGAATGGCGCGCAGCGTTCCTGAAAATCCACGATCCCAGTCCTTCTCACGGAAACCTCAAGTTCACATGAGCATCCTTGCGACCCTTGCCATCGCCGCCTCGACCGGCACCCCGACGCGGCTCGATCCGATCGAACTGTTCCTCGATGCCGACATCGTCGTCCAGGCGGTGATGGCCGGACTTTTGCTTGCCAGCGTATGGGTTTGGACGATCATCGTCGCGTTCAGCCTCAAGTTGGGCAGCGTCCGCCGCCGCTCGGCCGAGTACGAGGCGGGCTTCTGGGAGGCACGCGATCTGGATGCCTACCACAAGGACAGCGATCGCAAGGATGTTGCCGCGGCGCGCGTCGCAGGCGCGGGACTGTCCGAATGGCGGCGCTCGACTAAGGGCCCCAAGATCGACCGCGAGGGCACCCGCCAGCGGGTCGCGCAGGCGATGGAGATCACCGTCGCCGAGGAGAGCGACCGGCTGGCGCAGCGGCTCAACTTTCTCGCCACGGTGGGCTCGGTGGCACCGTTCGTCGGTCTGTTCGGGACCGTGTGGGGGATCATGAACAGCTTCTTCATGATCGGCGCGCAGCAGAGTTCGTCGCTGGCGGTGGTCGCACCCGGCATTTCCGAAGCGCTGTTCGCCACCGCGATCGGGCTGTTCGCGGCGATCCCCGCGGTGATCGCCTACAACCGCTTCTCGCACCGGGTGAACGCGCTCGAGGCCCAGCTCCAGCGCTTCGCCGACCGCTTCCACGCCACCCTCAGCCGCGAACTGGACGCGGGGTAATGGCCTTTGCTTCTCCCGCCCGCCGCCACCGCCGCGGTCGCGCGCCGATGGCGGAGATCAACGTCACCCCGCTGGTCGACGTGATGCTGGTGCTGCTGATCATCTTCATGGTCACCGCGCCGCTGCTCGTCGCCGGGGTGCCGATCGACCTGCCCGAAAGCCGCGCCAACGCTTTGTCGCAGGAGGCCAATGAGGTCACGCTGGCGATCGACGGGCGCGGCCAGGTGTTCCTCGACGACGCCGAGATCGCGCCGGGCGAGCTGCCCGAACGGATCGACGCGCTGCGCTGCGCCGGGCGGAGCGCCACCGAGCGACCGCTGATCACGCTGCGCGCCGACCGCGGGCTCGAATACGGGCGGGTGATGGCGGTGATGGGCGAGCTCAACCGCGCCGGGTGCAACTCGGTGTCGCTGGTCACCAACAGTTCATCGCGCGCGCCATAGCGGTTAGGTGAATGGCTGTTCACACTCCTGGACACCCCGGCATAAGCCGCGAGGAGCGGATCGGGCTCGGAATTGCGATCGCCGCGCACGTTGCGCTTGTCGCTTGGTTGGCGCTGTCGCCTCTGGGCAAGGACGTTCAACCCGCGCGCGAACGGATGACGGTCAGCTTCGCCGAAGACGTGGCGATCGAGGCGACCTCGCCCGAACCGTTCGCGCAAGCCGCGCCCGATACCGCGCCCGAACTGGGCGAACCGGCACCCGAACCGGTGCCGATGGTAGCGCCGCCCGAACCCGCGGCCCGAGCGGTAGCCAGCCCGCTGCCGCGCCCCGCAGCGCCGGTCGCCAAACCATCGGCGCGACCCAGCCCCAAGCCCACGGTAAAGGCCAAAGCCCCCGCTCCCGCCGACCGCCGCCGCGCTGATGCCCCCGCGGGCGCAAGCCGCGTTGGAAGCGACTTCCTCAAAGGCATACCCGGCGGCGAGGCGCGCGGCGCGGCGCAAAATCCGCCAGCCGCGCGCGCCGGGCCGCAAGTCGCCGCGTCGCTGGCTCAGGCCATCTCGCGCGAGTTGAAGCCGCGCTGGAACGCGCCGCAGGGTGCCGAGGCCGACCAGCTCGTTACGGTGCTGTCGTTCGATCTCAATCCCGATGGCAGCCTGGCGGGCAAACCGCGGGTGGTCAGCCAGTCGGGCGTGACCGACGCCAACCGCGCCCAACAGGCGCGTCATGCCGAACAGGCGATCCGTGCGGTGCAACTGGCCGCGCCGTTCGATCTGCCTGAGCAACACTATTCCCTGTGGAAGCGCGTTGCGTCTTTCCGCTTCGATCGGAGGCTATCGCAATAATGCCGCGCAAGTCCTTGTTCCTGCTGGCTGTGACATTCGCCACGCCGCTCGCCGCGCAGCAGGCCACAGTGCCTCCCTCCACGGTCGAGCAGGCGGGCGGGCTGACCGGCTCGGTCTCCGACGAAAGCGAATGGCAGGACCTCGGCATCGCCATCCCCGGCTTCGCCACCGATCGCGACGTCGCCACCCCCGCCGGGCAGAGCACCGCGCTCGGCCGCCAATTGGGCGAGGTGATCACCGCGGATCTGCGCAACAACGGACTGTTCAAGCCGACCGGCCCCGGATCGCTCCCCGGCATCGCCTATACCGACGTCACCGCCCCCCAGTTCGGGGTGTGGAGCGGGCGCGGGGCGGACATGCTGGTCCACGGCTATGTCCGCGCCGGCGGCAACGGCCAGCTCACCGTCGGCTGCTATCTCTACGACGTTGCGCTGGGGCAGGAACTGGCTCGGCAGGGCTATGTCGTCGCGCCGTCCGAGTGGCGCCGCGCCGCGCACAAGTGTGCGGATATGGTCTATTCGCGGCTCTCGGGCGAAAATCCGTTTTTCGACAGCAAGATAGCCTACATTGCCGAGACCGGACCGAAGAACCGGCGGGTCAAGCGGCTGGCGATCATGGATTCGGACGGGGCCAACCACCGCTTCATCACCAACGGCCAGGCCACCGCGCTGACCCCGCGCTATTCGCCCGACTACAAGTCGCTGCTCTATCTCAGCTACGTCCAGGGCAATCCGCGGATCTACGTCTACGACATCGGCAGCGGCCAGCAGCGGCTGGTCACCCAAAGCCGCAATCCCACCTTTGCCCCGCGCTGGTCGCCCGATGGCCGCTCGATCCTCTATTCGATGGCCGTTGGCGGCAACACCGACGTCTATCGCGTCTCGGCATCGGGTGGCGAATCGCGGCGGCTGACGAGCGATCCGGGGATCGACGTGGGCGGCAGCTATTCGCCCGACGGCAGCAAGATCGTGTTCGAGAGCGATCGTTCGGGTGGCCAGCAATGCTATGTGATGGACGCCGACGGCAGCAACCAGCGACGGATCAGCTTCGCCGGCGGGCGCTGCGCCACCCCCGAATGGAGCCCGCGCGGCGATCAGATCGCCTTCACCAACGCCAGCAATTTCAAGATCGCGGTGATGAGCCCGAGCGGGGGCTCGGTGCGCGTTCTGACCGACGGTTGGCAGGACGAGGCGCCGACCTGGTCGCCCAACGGCCGGATCATCCAGTTCTTCCGCACCGAACGCGGCAGCGGCAAGGCCGGGCTATGGCAGGTCGACCTCACCGGGCGCAACTTGCGGCGTTTGCAGACTCCGGTCGATGCCAGCGATCCCGCCTGGGGCCCGGTACTGCCCTAAATCGTTTCAGCGTTACGAAGGAGAACACCATGATCCGCCCCAATGCCCCCGTCACCGCGCTGTTGCTCAGCATCGCGCTGGTCGCGTGCAGCAAGAAGCCTCCCAAGGAACTTCCCCCCGCGCCCGAGGGTACGGGACAGGAAGTGATCGACAACGGTGGCGCCGATTCCGGCGCGGCGGTTCCGGGCAGCCAGGCGGACTTCGTCGCCTCGGTCGCCAGCGACACCATCTATTTCGATACCGACCGCTACAACGTCGATGCCGCCGATGGCGCGACCCTGCAAAGCCAGGCGCAGTGGCTGGCGCGTTATCCCGGCAAGCGCGTGACCATCGAAGGCCACGCCGACGAGCGCGGCACCCGCGATTACAACCTCGCGCTGGGCGAGCGCCGGGCCAATGCCGCCAGGACTTATCTGATCGGGCTGGGCGTCGGCGCGGAGCTGATCCAGACGGTCAGCTTCGGCAAGGAACGTCCGGTCGCGCTGGGCTCGGACGAATCGAGCTGGGCGCGCAACCGCCGCGCGGTGACGGTAACGGTGCAATAGCCACATGAACCCTCTCCCCTTCAGGGGAGAGGGTTGGGAGAGGGGGCCGCGCGCTCCATTGCCCCTCTCAATTCCGACTAGCTCGCTGCGCTCACAAGTCTTCATATCTCTCCCCTGAAGGGGAGAGAGCACGTGACATCATGGCCAACCCTCCGCTACGGAACCCTCATGCCCGCACCGCGCCGATCCGATAACTGGGGTTTCCCGCGCTGGGGCGGCTATGCCGGCACGCGCGAGGCGGTCACCGTGCGGCTGTGCGACCGGCACAACTGCTCCGAAGCCGGCACCTGCCCCGCGCCCAAATCGCCCAACAACCCCGATCGCTGGATGTTTTGCCAGAAGCACGCCGCCGAATACAATTCGGGCTGGGACTACTTCGAAGGGCTGAGCAAGGAAGAGTCCGAGGCTCGCCAGGCCAGCGAAACCCGCGAAAACGCGGGTTTCGCCGAAGCCGCGCACTATGGCTGGGCCGGTTCCGGCGACGGCAGCCGCACCCGCGACGAAATGCGCGCGCTCGACGTGCTGGGGCTCGAGGCCGACGCCGATTTCGAGGCGGTCAAGAAAGCCTGGCGCACCAAGGCCAAGGAAGTCCACCCCGATGTCCGCCCCGGCGACGAGACGGCGGCGAAGGCGTTTCAGGCGTTGCAGCTGGCCTATGAGGTGCTGCGGCAGAGCGAAGAGCGGCGCGAGTGGCAGGGTTGAGCGGGTTCTTGCCAAGCTGATCGCGCGGGCCTAACCTTCCGTTTCGCGTCGCGGCCGGATGGGCGGGCCGCTTTGCAATAACTCCCGGGTCGCGCCACCAAGCCCACGGGAGCAGGGGGATGACCACACCCGACCAGACGGGCGATCAGCCAGGCGCGGTCGCGCCGGTCACGCAAGCCGCGCGGATCGAGGCGCTGGACGTGCTGCGCGGGGTCGCGGTGCTCGGCATCCTGATGATGAACATCACCGCCTTCGGGCTGTTGTGGCAGGCCTACAGCAATCCTACCGTCGATGGCGGGGCGGATGGCTGGAACATGACCGCCTACCAGATCACCACCGTTGGCTTCGAAGGGACGATGCGCGGGATCTTCTCGCTGCTGTTCGGGGCGAGCGTGGTGCTGCTGACCGGGCGGATGGAGCAGGCCGGCGCGGGGATCATGGCCGCCGAAATCCATTTCCGGCGGATGCTGTGGATGCTGGTGTTCGGGGTGATCCACTGGTCGCTGCTGCTGTGGGTGGGCGAAATTCTGTTCGCCTATTCGATCTGCGGGCTGGTGCTGTTTTCGCTGCGCAAGCTGACGCCGCGGTTTCAGCTGGGGATCGCCGCGGGGCTGCTCGCGCTGTCGGCGCTGGCTTCGTACAGCGGCTATCAGGAGGGGATCGAGACTCGCGCAGCGGCGATGGCGGCGCAAACCGCCAAGGCTGGCGGGGTGGAGCTGACCGCCAGGCAGGAAAAGGCGATCGAGGCCTGGCAGGAGGAAGTCTCGCATTCGCGCCCCACCGCGGAGAACGCCGCCGAACAGCGTGCCTGGCACGAAGGGTCCTATCCCGCCGCGGTGGCCGGCCAGATCGGCTTCGCCTACGAATTCCAGTGGGTCGAGCTGCCGTTCTTCTTCCTGTTCGACATGATGCCGTTCATGCTGATCGGGATGGCGCTGCTCAAGCTGGGGGTGATCACCGGCGCACGATCGATGCGGACTTATGCGGCGATGGCGGTGGTCGGCTATGCCATCGGAATTCCGCTCGGGGTGTATGAACTCGACCTCGTCCTCGCCTCGAACTTCGCCCAACTGGGTTTTATGCAAGCCTCGACGACATACGAGTTCAGCCGTCTGGCGATGGTAGTCGGCCACTTGGGCGTGCTGCTGATGGCGATCCGCGCGGGGGTATTCAAACCGCTCCAGCGCGCGCTCGGCGCGGTCGGGCAGATGGCGCTGTCCAACTACCTCGCGCAGACGCTGATCTGCACCGCGCTGTTCTACGGCTTCGGCTTCGGGCTCTATTCGGACCTTCAGCGCTGGCAGCTCTACATCGTCGTCGGCGCGATCTGGGTCGCCCAACTCATCTGGAGCCCGCTATGGCTCGCCGCCTTCCGCTTCGGCCCATTCGAATGGCTGTGGAGGTCGCTGACTTATTGGCAGCGGCAGCCGATGCGGCGGGGAAGGGGCGCGGCGGTTGGCGGCGAGGGGGCGGTGGTGGCGGCGGGGTGACTGTCTACTCACGACTCCATTGCGACATTACAGCCTCACCGTAAGTTAAACGTCCAAGAAAGGGGGATTGTTGATGTTGATCCGTCTGATTGCCGCGTTCGCGGCCCTTGCGGCTGCCTCATGCAACGGGAACATCTATTCAGCGCAGCCCATGACTAAAACGGTTCGACCGACAGTTGCTGAGGATGTCGCTGCCATCAAAGCGCTTGAAGACCGTTGGTCCCGAGCGTTTTTGGAAAAGGATGTCAGATTCCTCGAACACATCATTGCTCCGGAGTTCGAGGTTCATGGCTGGCGTGGCGGCCGTTATAGCTTCACCGCCCGCGACCGCTGGATGGAGGGGGCACGAACTTGGGACTTTACTGAGCACCCCTCCGAGGTGCTCCATGTGCGCGTATCCGGTGATACCGCAGTTGCTACGGTTAAGGGCAAGTTGGTCGCGAATCTGAATGGCCAGCCGTTGCGGAACAACGAGTGGGTAGTTACGGATACCTGGTTGAGAAGGAACGGCCGCTGGCAGGTGGTGTTCCGCTATGCCGACACCCTTCCCGGCACCTGCAAAGTCGGTTGTGGAGGGAAGACCGAATAACGCTCCGTCGCTTTGAAACGAAGCTCCGATTTCCACCCATCTCGGACATTGGAACGAACCTCGCCCATACCGCGTGTTCGCCACGGCGTCCTGCTGCGTTGGCCTTGTCCCTGACGAACACCGGGACGTAACTTTCGCTGTCCTATTCGGGCGAAATCGGGTTCAAGCTCGTCGATGGGCTGGCTGATCCTTCTCGCGTTGCTGTTGCGTCGGTTGGCGCGGCCGCTGCGGAGCCAGGTTTTTTACTCTTTGGACACTGGTCCAAGTGGTCCAAGCGCCCGCTCGTCCTGCGAATCAGACCTTGCCCAACGCCTGATCGAAATCCGCGATCAGGTCGTCGGCATCCTCGATTCCCACGCTGATCCGCACGAGGTTGTCGGTGATCCCCAGCCGGGCCTTGCGCTCGTCGGGCACCGACAGATGCGTCATCGCCGCGGGGTGGCTGGCGAGGGTTTCGGTGCCACCCAGGCTGACCGCCAGCTTGGCGATGCGCAAGGCGTCGAGGAAGGCGAAGCTTTCCGCCTCGCCGCCCTTGATGAACAGGCTGAAGGTGCTGCCCGCGCCGGTGCAGTGGCGGTTGTAGATGTCCTGCTGGCGCGTGTCGGAAATCATCCCGAGGTAGCCGAGGCCCTCCACCTTCGCGTGCGCCGCGAGAAATTCGCAGACTTTGGCCGCGTTCTCGCCCGCGCGCTGCATCCGCAGTTCGACCGTCTCGAGGCTGCGCAGGAGCATCCATGCGGTGTTGGGGTCGGCGATCCCGCCCATCGTGTTGCGCAGCATTCGCACCGGGGTCATCCAGCGTTCGGCGCCCGCGATGCTTCCCGCGACGAGATCCGAATGCCCGCCGACGTACTTGGTCAGCGAATAGACCACGATGTCCGCTCCGTGGAGCAGCGGCTGCTGCCACAAGGGCCCAAGGAACGTGTTGTCGATCGCGATCGGGCAGTCTGCGGTCAGCACCGCATCGCGCGCATCGCGCACCGCTTCGATATCGACCAGCGCGTTGGTGGGGTTGGCGGGGCTTTCGAGGTAGACCATCGCCACCTTGCCGCCCTGCTTTTTCGCCATCGCCTTGGACTGTTCGAGCACGGCTTCGATCTCGCTTCGCTCGGCCCCGGCGGCGAAATCGAGATAGGTGACGCCGAACCGGCTGAGCGTCTTGGCGATGAAGCCCTCGCTCGCCGCGTAGAGCGGGCCCGAATGGACGATTACGTCGCCGTGCGAGCAATTCGCCAGCAGCAGCACGCAGATCGCGGTCATCCCGCTGGAAAAGCACAGCGCGTCCTCGGCTTCGTCCCACACGCTCAGGCGATCCTCGAGAATTTCCTGATTGGGGCCGTTGAAGCGCCCATAGACGAGCCCCTCGGCGCCACCCGCGCGTTTGCCGGTGATGCCCTCGAAATGGCGCTTACCCGCCGCCGCGCTCTCGAACGCGAACGTCGAGGTGAGGAACACCGGCGGCTTGAGCGCGCCTTCGGACAGCTGCGGATCGTAGCCGTGGCCCATCATCAGCGTTGCGGGTTTGAGCTTGCGCCCGGCCAGCTTGGCGACTTGGGGCTTCGGCTTGAGGCGGGGGGTTTTGGTGGCGTCGGTCATGCTTCGCCGCTACGCTCCATTGGTTTCATCTGCAACCGGAAACGGGCGCGAGCAATGCTCCATACGGCGGTGGCCAGCGACAGCGCGACGAGCGCGAGACCGAGCGGCGGGAGGACCGTGGCAAACGCGCCCGCGACCGGATTGGAGGTGCCTCCGACCCGCTCGATCAGCCAGGCAAGCGAGGCCAGCGCGGCAAACCAGGCAAGCGCCAGCCGGGCGGGGCGGTACCACTTTGTCCGCGCGCCGATCACCAAAGCGGGCAGGAGCAGAACGGCCAGCGCCAGCTGGACCACCTCGATCCCCAGGTTGAAGCCGAGGATCGCGGTCGCGCGCGTCGCCACTCCGGCGCCGAAGCCCGATATCACCGTGGCGAAGGCCAGCCCGTGGATCAGCCCGAACCCCAAAGCGACCCACGCCTCGCGGCCCGGGAACAGCGGGCGCATCGCGTGAATCGCGCCGATCATCACCGACAAGGCGATGGCCGCCTCGACCGGCGCGGTGGGCAGCCGGGCATCGAACGCCGCGGCGAGGATCAGCGTGGCGCTGTGGCCCAGCGTGAACGCGGTGACGATCCATGCCAGCGCGGCCAGCGTCTCGCGCATCGGCCGCACCGCGCCCCAGCGCCCGCCAGCGGCGATCAGCGGCGCGGGGAGCAGCAGCGCGAGCAGGAACAACAGGTGGTCGTGGCCCTCAAGGATGTGCCGCGCCCCCAGCCGGATTGCTCCCCCGAACAGCGCGCCGTGGCCGGCCGCGCCGCGATCGATCGTGAGCGTCCGCTGCCCGGCGGCGAAGCTTCCGAGCAGGTCGCCCGCGTGGCTGAGCCCGCGCGCCAGATCGCCCTCGACCGAAACCAGCGCGAAGTGGCTGTCCGCCTCGCGGATTACCGCATCCCATGCCAGCGTCAGACTGCGGTCCGAAGCGCCGGGGGGTGGCGTATAGCTCAGCGTGGCGAGAATGTCGGGACCGCCGGGAGCCGCTTCGATGCGAACCCTGCCGACGCTCACCCGCCACGCGCGGCCATCGGGCGCGGCGGCGCTGGTGTGCACGGCGAGATAAGCCGCGAGTGCTGACATGTCCCGCGCGTCGCTTGCCGTGGCATAGGCGAACTCGGCAACCGGGATCAGCACCTCGGCCCGCACCGCGCCGGGTTCGAAATGGAGGCGGATCTCCGAATTAGGGGTCAGGTGGGCAAGGGCGGGCGGCGCGGCGAGGAAGCCGAACAACAGCGTGGCGAACAGCACGACGGCGCGCTCAATCATGCCCGAACCATATCGGGCGGGTGCGCGCCGGTGAGGGTCGACGCCGTGGTCCAACGCGTCGCGGCATCGAGCGACGTCATGTGAATCCCAACGGCCGTTCGCGATACCACTTGGTGATCACGTACTTGAGGCCTTTCCGTACTTTCATGCCTTGATGAAGCGTAGCGGGATTGAGACAGCCATCAGGGCGGCGGTTGTTCCAGGCGAGGAGCTTGCCGGTCTCAGGCTGGACGGTCTTGTCGATCGCCTTGAATCGCGTCGCGCCGCCTGCTTCGACCTCGTTGAGATAGATCATGAAGGTCCAGGTGCGGTTGCCGGCGACCGAGCAGAGCTTGCCAAAGTCGGGGCCGGTGGGCTCGAAGTAGTCGGTGTGCGGCTTGAACTCCTGCCCGATCGCGTAGCGCTGGCCCTGCAGCGGCTCGCCGTAGACCGGGTCGATCCCCGAGAATGCCGAAAGCACCGCATCGAGCGCGGGGATCAGGGGCGAGGCGGCGGTCGCCAGGTCGCAGGACTCGCTGGTGCGAAAATAGGGATCGCCGTTGGGATCGGCGACCGTCGAGGGGCGACGTTCACGGTCGATAAGTTCGACCACCGCCGCGCACGCATCGAGCGGAAGGAAGTCGCGAACGATGAACAGCTCGAGCCAGGGATTCGGGAAGTGCTGCACCCGGGGGTGCGAAAGCAGCGTCTCGGCAGAGCTATCATTGGAAAGATTGGCGGGCCGCTTCACGTCGGCCCCCCGTGGGGCTGTCGCGGCGCTGTTTCAATCATGTCCGAACCAGATCAACCGCGCCCGGGGATCGCCGGCGCGGGGGTTGAGCGCCTTGGCCGCCTCGCGCGCCGCGTCGCTCGACTCGGCCTCCCCCAGCGCCGCGAGAACGTCGGCGCGAGCCAGCAGATGATTGGCCGAAACCCAGCCCTGCGCGTCGGCACGGTCGAGTTGGGCGATCGCCTCGCGCGCGCGGCCCGCGGCGAGCAGCGCCCGGGCCAGGAGAACGAGGTTGGGCGCCTGCGGCCGCCTCGCCGCGTCCTCCTGAGCGAAGACGAGGGCCCGCGCTGCGCTGCCGGCCGCCAACTCGTGCTCGGAGCGGTGATGTGCGACCGCCTCCGGAAACTGCGCACCGATCTCGGCCCACCGCGCCGCGGCGCGCCCCGCCCAGGCCCGGCTTTCCGCTCCTTGGCCTTGCAGACGCAGGAGGTGCGCGAGCGAATCCATGACCTCGGGTCGGTCGGAACGCTCGGCGACGATCGTGTAGGCGCGGTTTGCTTCGTCGGTCCGTCCCGCCAGCGCAAACTGTTGCGCGGCATAGGCGTCGGCGAGCCACCACCCCGGAAACGCGCGCTGCGCCGCCCCGACCCAACGCCCGGCTCCGGTCCAATCGCCTCGCTGGAGATCGAGATTGGCGCGACGCAGCATGAGGCTGGCGAGAGTCCAGGGCGACTGTCGCGGCGCGGCAATTATCCGCTCCAGCTCCGCGATGGCGCGGTCGGGCTCGCCGCGCAGCGCCGGAAAAAGCGCCAGCCTTACATCGCCCGTCGCCGGCGGGGCGATCCGCACCGCCTGCGCATACTTGCCGCGCGCCGCCGCGATTTTACCGCGCTGGAGCGCGATGTCGCCTGCCAGCGCGGCAGCGTCGGCAGCTTCGTCCGAATCTTGCACGACCGAGCGGGCGAACCGCGCCAGCGCCGCCTCGGCGCGGTCGAGGCGATGGACCAGCACCGCGAACGTCGCTTCGGCCAGCACAGGTCCCGCCGGATCGGGGGCGCCGGCCATTCCCGCCGCGAGCAGGCGATCGGCTTCGGCGAGATCGCCGTAATCGCCGAGTAGCCGCCAGCGCGCGATCAGCTTGAGCGCCAGTTCCTCACCGAGGACCCATTCGTCCGGTGCGATGGCCAGCGCTTCACGAGCCCCGTCGACGTCGCGTTTGGCTTGGGCCACGGCTTCGGCGAAGCTTGGCGGTCCGAACCACGGACGCAGCGCCGCCGGATCGAGCGTGGCGCTGCCGCTGTCGCGCCAGCGATCCCAGGCGAACCCGCCCGTGCCCGCCAACGCCACCGCGAACGCGAGGGTGAACGGCCAGCGCAAAGCGCCGGAACGCCGGGTCAGGTCAGGGGCTGCCGGGCGAATCATGCCGAGAGGCTACGACCCGCCCGGTGTGGCGGGCAAGCGTTCAGGTCGAGCAGACCCGCAATCCCAGGGCGATCAGGTCATCAGCCAGCGCGTTGTGCAGCAGCACGAGCTGGTTGACGATGCCGTCGGTGCCGCCGACGTAAGCACCGTTGATGTCGTCCTGCAGGTTGCCGTCGTTGTACGGGTTCTTCAACGTGGCCCCGATCAGCGCCGGCGCGACCGCAGGCCCACCGTTGCGATCGACCCGCACGAAACTGCTCGCCGGGTCGGTGCGGAAATTGAAGCTCGCGCCCGTTCCGGCCGCCATCGGCGGAGCGCCTTGCGGCGCCGCCACGTACGGGAAGTTGGCGAGGAACGGAAGGTCGTTGGCCGGTGGATTGACCGGCACGTTGGCCAAGGTCGCTGCGCTCTGCCCCGTCGCGTTGACGTCGAGGAACAGCACTGCCAGCGTGATGTCGACCACCGGATCGGGAAGCCGCCGTCCATTGGGGAACCCCGCCGGGCGGCTGAAATCGAGCTTGATCGTGTCTGGGAGGACCAGCGAGGTCGGAGTCATCCCGCCGGTGCCCGGGATCACCTGGTTGAGGCAGGCGGTCACGTTGCGGCTGGTCGGCGAGGGCGTCGGGGTCGGCGTGGGAGTCGGTGCCGGCGTCGGGGTGGGCGTCGGAGCGACTGCGACCGGCGGGTCCATCCCGCCGCCATCGCCGTCGCAGGCGGGAAGTGTCAGCGCCAACGCCAGCGGGGTGGCGAGGACGAGCGAGCGGCGCAACGCCGCGAGTCCGGGACGGATCATGACAGCAGCCCTCCGAAGCGTGCGCAGGTTGACGAAATCTCGATCGGCCCCGCACCGAGCCGGCTGCGCGGGATCTCGATCACCACGGCGGTGATGTTGCGGGCGAAGAAGGCGCTGCGCGAAGGGTTGGAGGTGAACTGCAGAACGCCGGTGGTGCGCGACAGGCGCAGACCGGGGTTGTCGAAAAAGAACGGATCGTCGCGTAGTCCGGCATAGACGCGCACGCCGTCTTTGCTCAGGATCTGCTCGACCGGGCCGATCAGCGCGCCATTTACCCCCGGCAGGTTCTCGACCTGGATTCCGTGCTCGCCCGGGTTGGCGCCGGGGCCGAAGCGGAAGCGGATCCGCACGTCCGCCGAGGTCGCCGGCGGGCTGGTGGAGATGTCGATCGTCTGGAGCACATTGCGGTCGTAGAACGCCGGCAGCGTGGTCGCCGAAGGCCCACCGAAGGTGTGGACGATGGTCACTACGTCGGCGTCGTGCCAGATATAGTCGTCGGCGATGTCGCAGCCGACATCGGCGTTCGGGTTGACCGCCGGATCGGTTCGCGTGGGCGAATCGAGGTGATCGGCGGAAAAGGCCAGCTGTCCGGGCACAAGCAGCATTGCGCCAAGCGCAGATGCCGTAGTGGCCGCAGCCAGCGCGACTTTCGTCTTGCGCTGCATGTCAGGCTCCCAAGCCGTGGCGTTTAGGGATGCGACCTGACCGTCTGAGCTGCCACCGGCGCTCGATACGGCGCCTTGGCTCGCGGTTTGAAATACAACTTTAACAGAGTGGTGGTGGCTGCCAACCGATTTATGCGCTTGCCCGAAGAAACCTGCGAGCCAGACTGCACGGGCCGGACTGATCCGGCCCGTGCAGGTGAATCAAATGGCTGGCTTCAGGTCGAGCAGGGCCTGAGACCCAGCGCGATCAGATCGTCGGCAAGCGCGTTGTGCACCGCAGCCAGCTGGCTGGTGATCTCGGGAACGAAAGTCCCCGCCACGTCGTCGTTGGGAGTGGCGTCGTTGTAGGGGTTCCTTTGCGTTGTTCCGATCAACACCGTCGCCACCGCCGGCTGCCCCATCCGATCGACACGGACATAAGCTGACGCGGGATCGGTGCGAAAGTGGCCGGGCTGTGCCGGGCCAAATCGAGGAGCAGCACCGCCAGCGTCACGTCAATCTGGTTCCACGGAAAGATGGCGGACTTGATTTAACCCAGGCCAGAAACCACCCAGACCACGCCCACCATCAGCAACACCCCTGCAAGGTCGAGCAAAAGCCCCGCCTTCAGCACGCGGGGCAGCGCGATGTGTCCAGTCGCCCAGGCCAGCGCGTTCGGTCCAGTCCCCGCGGGCAGCATGAACCCCCAGCTTGCGGCGAGCGCGGCGGGAATCGCGAGGAGGACCGGATCGGCGTCGAGCGCGACGACCAGCGCGGCGACCACAGGCATGATCCCGCTCGCCGCGGCGACGTTGCTGGCGAATTCGGTGACCAGCACGACGAACCCGACCACCACCAGCGCGACCACGATCAGCGGGACCGCGCGCAAGGGGAGCAGCATCTGGCCCATCCAGTCGGCGAGGCCGCTCGCGCTCATCCCCATCGCCAGCGCCAATCCGCCACCGAACATGAAGATCACCCCCCACGGCGCACGGTTGGCCTCGTCCCAGGTGATCAGGCGGCGCCCGGTCCCGTCGGGGATCACGAACAGCGCAATTCCGGCGATGGCGGCGATCGTCCCGTCGGTCAGCCCGCCTTTGGGGAACAGCGGCTCGGTCAGCGGCTGGGTCACCCACGCGAGCACCGCGAGCAAGAAAACCGGCAGGAGGCGCTTTTCGGGGACCGACCACGCCGCCTCGCCCGCGATCGCGCCGCGCGCCGCGACTGGATCGAAATTGTCGTGCGACAGCCGCTGCACCCGCGCGACAATCACCGCGGCCAGCGGGACCGCTATCACGACCAGCGGGACGCCATAGCTCATCCACTCGGCGAATCCGATCTTCATCCCCAGCGTTTCGCGCAAGAGGCCCGCGGCGATGGCGTTGGTCGGCGTGCCGACCAGCGTGCCGAACCCGCCCAGCGTCGCGGCGAACGCCACCCCCATCGGCAGCGCCCCGGCCATGCCATCGGTCTGGCCTTCGCTGACCCCGCCCGAGGCGAGGATCGCCAGCGCCATCGGCATCATGATGAACGCGGTCGAGGTGTTGGAGATGAACATAGAGATCAGCGCGGTGGCCCCCATCACGCTCAGCAGCAGTCCGAACCGGGTGTCGCCGGCGCGGCTCAGGATAGCGCGCGCCAGGCGGCGGTGGAGCCCGGTGCGCTCGATCGCCAGACCGAGAAACGCGCCCCCCAGAAACAGGAACATGATCGGCGAGTAATAGGCCGAGGCGGTCTTGTTGGCGTCGGCTACGCCCAGCAGCGGCAGGACGATGAACGGCAGCGTCGCGGTGACCGACAGCGGCAGCGCCTCGGTCATCCACCATGCCGCCATCCACACCACCAGGCCTAGCGTCGGCCAGGCCAGCGCGGGCATCCCGGCGGGGGCTGGGGTGAGCATGGTCAGCAGAAACGCGGCAAGCCCGAACCAGAAGCCGATGCGGCGTGCAGTCATTCCGTTCCCCCGGACGAGCAATCGGCCTTGCCCGCCTCTCCGAATGCATTAGCTTCGCGTGCAGACAGGACAAGCGAAAGGCGACCGGCGATGGCCGACAGCAGCGGCAGGGTTCTGGGGATCGGCGGGCTGTTCTTCCGCGCGCGCGATCCCGATGCGCTGACCGCTTGGTATCGCGACAAGCTCGGCGTCGGGGCAGGCTGTGCCAGCGGCGAGGAAGATCCGTCCGAATGGTACTGGCAGGCGCAGGGCGGCGAGACGGTGTTCGCGCCGTTCAGGCACGACACCGACTATTTCGCCGCGGACAAAGAGTTCATGATCAACTTGCGCGTCGCCGGTCTCGATGCACTGGTGGCGCGGCTCGAGATGCAAGGCATCGCCGCAGAGCGGCGGGCCGAGTGGGACGATCCCTCGACTGGTCGCTTCGCCCGCATCCACGATCCCGAAGGCAACGCGATCGAACTGTGGGAGCCGGCGACTTGATGAGGTGCGGGAAAGCCATCCGGCTTTCCCTTGCGGCACCGGCCCGCTCCCCCGCCCGGCCACCCATAGGAT
>JAUYQH010000069.1 GCA_030697365.1 Novosphingobium sp.
CTGATGGCGCGTCGCGGCGACGGGCTGGCCGAAGCCGAGCGGGCGACTCGCGAAGCCGTGCCCGAGGCGCGGGTCAGCCTGCATCTTGGCGATTGCTCTGACGAAGTCGCGGTCCGCACCGCGCTGGGTGAGGCGCACGCGGTCGGCGGCCGGCTCGACATCGCGTTCGCATCGGTCGGCGGGGGCGGGTTCAAACCGCTGCTGGCGCTGACTCCCGACGACTTGCGCCGCGAGTTCGAGCTCAATGTCACCACCGCGTTCCACGTCATCCGCCACGGCGCGCCGCTGATGCAGCGCGGTGGCTCGATCGTCTGCCTTTCGTCGAGCACGGGTAAGATGCCGTTCGCCTACCTCGCCGCGTACCACATCGCCAAGGCGGCGCTCGAAGGGCTGGTTCGCGGCGCGGCCGAGGAGCTCGGCCATCTCGGCATCCGGGTCAACGCGGTGCGCCCGGGGATGACCCGCAGCGGGGGCACGGCGCCGATGTTCGACAGTCCCGCTGCGCTCGCCCCTTTCCTCGCCGAATACCCGCTTGGGCGGCTCGGCCAGCCCGGCGACATTGCGGGCGCGGTGCGCTTCCTCGCCGGACCCGAAAGCGGGTGGATGACCGGCCAATGCTTCGCGGTCGACGGCGGCAACGAATTGCGCCGCAATCCCGATCTCACCCCGATGCTCGAAGCGATGCTCGGCCCCGAAACGTTCGCCGCGCAGCGCGCGGGCAAGGAGACAGTTCGATGAAAATACTTGTGGTCGGCGGGAGTGGTGCACTGGGCGGGCATGCCTCGATGCATCTCGCGGAGCAGGGCCACGATGTGACGATCGGCGCGCGCAATCCACCGAATCCTGGCACGCCGATGGCTAGGATGCCGTTTCTCCAGGGCGATTACGTCGCGGGAGACTTCACTCCCGAAAAGCTGCGCGGGTTCGACTGGGTGCTGTTCGCCGCGGGCAACGATCCGCGTCATATCCCGCCCGGCAGCGACTTCGAGGCGCACCTCCACAAGGCCAACCACGAGGCGGTTCCCGCGTTCTTCGCCGCCTGCCGGGAGGCGGGGGTGAAGCGCGCGGTCCAGCTCGGCAGCTATTACCATCAGGCCTCGCCCGACCTGGTTGCGGGCAACCGCTATATCCAGTCGCGCCAGGCCGCGTGCGAGGGCGCGCGGGGCGAGGGACGACCCGGGTTCGACGTGATCAGCGTCAACGCACCGTTCATGGTCGGCAGCGTCCCCGGCCTCCCCAGCATGATCTTCGAGCCTTACGTCCATTGGGCGCAAGGCAAGATTTCGGTCCCCGCCTACGGTCCCGCCGGCGGGACCAACTTCATGTCGTTCCGTTCGCTCAGCGAAGCGATCGAAGGCGCGTTCGAGCGCGGCGAGCCGGGCAAGGCCTATCTGGTCGGCGACGAGAACCTCAGCTTCGCCGAATACTTTCAGCGGTTCTTCGACGCCGCCGGCAATGCCGCCACGGTCGAGGAGCGCGACGAGGAGCATCCGATGCTGCCCGACATCGCTATCCCGCAAGGCCGCGGCGAGTGGGTGCGGGTGAACGCCGATCCGGCTGAGGTCGCGTTGCTTGGATACCGGCGTAACGATGTCTCGAACGCGGTGGCCGATCTGGTCGAGCAGTTCGGCGGTGGCTGAGCGCGTCTTCGCCAATCGTCTCCTGGAGGGCCGCGTCGCGCTGGTTACCGGCGCGAGCCGCGGGATCGGCGCGGCCATCGCCCGGCGCTTCGCCGCCGAGGGCGCGAGAGTCGTGCTGGTCGCGCGCACCACCACGCCGGGCGGACCACTCGCCGGTTCGCTCGACGAAGTCGCGCAAGCGATTCGCGACGCAGGCGGTCATTGCGCGACGATCCAGGCCAATCTCGCCGACCCGCAAGACTTGGCGCGGATCGTCACAGAGGCCGCTGCGGCGTTCGGCGGGCTCGACATCCTGGTTAACAACGCCGCCTGGTCGCGGTTCATTCCGATCTGGGAAGCGACGCCCAAACAGTTCCAGCTGGCGTTCCAGATGAACGTGTTCACCCCGCAAGAGCTGGCGCGCCATGCGTTGCCGCACCTGCAGGCCAAAGGCGCGGGGTGGATTCTCAACATTTCCAGCGCCACCGCCGACTTGCCGCCGCCCGCACCGTGGGACCCGAACGATCGCGCGGTCGAGTTCAACCGCGACGGCTACCCGACGCTATACGGGACGACCAAGGCCGCGCTCGACCGGCTGACCGTCGGCTGGGCGATCGAGCTGGCCGGGAGCGGAATTGCGGTCAATGCGATGGCGCCGGTCGGCGCGGTCGCCAGCGAAGGCGCGCTCGCGGTCGGCGGGTGGGACGAGCGCGACCACCTCGAGCCGGTCGAGGCTATGGCCGAGGCCGCGCTGCAATTGTGCTCGCGCCCCGCCGCCGAGCTGTCGGGCGAGGTGGTGCGCAGCCTGCCGCTGCTGCGCCGGTTGGGGGTCTCTGTGCGAAGCCTCGATGGAAAGGAAACGATCGATGTCCTCGCAGCCTGAATCGGTCGCGGTGATTACCGGCGCGGCGAGCGGAATCGGCGCCGGGCTCGCCCGCCACGCCGCCGCGCGCGGGATGACCGTGATCCTGGCCGATCGCGACGCGACGCGGCTCGACGAGGTCGCGCGCGAAATCGGCGCGCTTGCGATAGAGGTTCCGACCGATGTCGCCGACCCCTCCGCGCTCGAAGCGCTGGCCGAGCGTGCGTTTGCCGCCGGTCCGATCGATCTGCTGTTCAACAACGCCGGGGTACTCACCACTGGGCTCAGTTGGGAAATCCCGGCGGACAAGTGGCGTCAGGCGGTCGAGGTCAACGTGCTCGGCATGGTCAATGGTTTGCGCGCGTTCGTTCCCCGCCTGATCGCGGCGAACCGACCGGCGCGGATCGTCAATACCGCCTCGGTCGGCGGGTTTCTTCCCAGCCCGCTGATGGCGCCCTATTCGGCGACGAAGTTCGCGGTGGTCGCGCTGACCGAATCGCTCGCCGGAGAACTGGCAATGCAGGACAGCCAGGTAAAGGTCTCGCTGCTCGCGCCGGGTCCGGTCAAGTCGGCGATCTTCCGAGAGGACGCGGGCGCTGCTTCGCGTGAATTTGTCGGCACGATGAGGTCGATGCTCGACGCACACGGGATCGGCCCCGACGCGTTCGCGGCGCGGGTGTTTGCCGGCATCGATCGCGGCGACTACTGGATCATTCCCCAGCCCGAGACGTTCGACGATGGCTTTCGCGCCCGCAACGATGCGATAACCGCCCGAACTGCACCCCAATTCTACCTGGTGGGCACCGACCGATGAGCTCAGCCTTCGACAAGCAGGTGGATGTCCTCGTGGTCGGCTCGGGAGCGGGCGGGCTGCTCGCGGCACTGGTCGCGGCGAAGGCCAGCGCCGATGTGCTGATCGTCGAGAAAGAGAAGCTGTGGGGCGGAACGTCCGCCACGTCGGGCGCGGGCATCTGGATCCCGGCGAGCGACCAGGCCGCCGCCGCCGGGTTCCACGATAACGTTGAGGATGCCTTCAAATACGTCCGCAAGCTCTCGGCCGACAACGTGCCCGACGCCAATATCCGCGCCTATGTCGAGAACGCCGCGCCGATGCTGCGCTGGGTCACCGCCAATACCGAGATCGACTACCACGCGTTTCCCTATCCCGACTACCATGCCGAGAACCCCGGCGGCTCGCCGACGGGCTTCCGCACCCACATGCCCTCGCCGATCGACGGGCGGAAGCTGGGCAAGGACGTCGAAACCTTGCGCTACGCCTCGCCCGCGGCGAGCCTGTTCGGCTATCTCAATTGGCATTTCGACGAGACCTATATCTTGCTGTTCCGCGCCAAGGGCTGGTGGAAGCATCTGGCGAAGTCGCTGGTGCGCTACTGGACGGATTTCCCGTTCCGCTTCAAATCGGGCAAGGACCGCCGGCTAACTCTGGGCAACGCGCTCGCCGGGGGCTTGCGGCTTGCGCTCAATCAGGCGGGGGTTCCGCTGTGGCGCGAGAGTCCGATGCGCGAGCTGATCCGCGATGAGGCAGGCAAGGTGGTCGGGGCGGTGGTCGGTGTTGGCGGCAAGCCGCTGCGGATCGGCGCTCGCAAGGGCGTGGTGCTCGCCGCCGGTGGCTTCGATAAGAACCAGGCGATGCGTGACCAATACGCGCCCAATTATCCCAACGCACGATTCTCAGGCGGGACTTCGGGCAACACCGGCGACAGCATCCGCGCCGGGATCGCGGCCGGGGCGGAGACGCTCAACATGCATTCGGCGTGGGCAGCGCCGGTGTTCTACATCCCAGGCGAGGATCGTGGGCGGCTGGTGACGATCGAGCGCGCGCTGCCCGGCTGCATTATGGTCAACCAGGCGGGCAAGCGCTACCTCAACGAAGCGGCGAGCTATCACGTGGTCGGCCAGCAGATGGCGGCGGCCAACGCCCGCGGCGAGGGCGCCGATCCGAGCTGGATCGTGTTCGACCACGATTTCCGCCACAAGTACCCGATGGGTCCGCTGCTGCCGCTGGTCCCCGACTGGCTCCAGCACGGCGCGGTAAAATCGGTGATCAAGCGCGGCAGGACGATTTGCGAGCTTGCAGGCAATATGGGGGTGGATCCGGGAGCGCTCGAAGCCACAGTAGCCCGCTTCAACGAATTCGCGGCCAAAGGCGAGGACCCCGACTTCCATCGCGGCGATGCCGCCTACGACAAGATGTATGGCGATCCGCGCCATGGCCCCAACCCCAGCCTCGCACCGATCCTCAAGGCGCCGTTTTACGCGTTTCCGATCCACCCCGGCGACATCGGCACCAACGGCGGACTATTGACCGATGCAAAGGCACGGGTGCTGGGGACCGACGGCAAGCCGATCCTGGGTCTATATGCGATCGGCAACAACGCCGCCTCGGCGATGGGCGAGAGCTACCCCGGAGCGGGGGTGACGATCGGCCCCGCGCTGACCTTCGGCTATATCGCCGCGCGCGACCTGACGGGAGCCAATGCGTGAGGGGGCGGCTCGACGGACGCGCGGCGGTGGTCACCGGAGCCGGACGCGGGATCGGCCGGGCGATTGCGCAGCGGCTCGCCGCTGACGGTGCGCGGGTCGCGGCGCTCGATCTCAACTTCGCCGATGCCGAAGCGACCGTCGCGGGCATGGAGGATTCGGCGATCCATCTGGCGCTCGCCTGCGACGTGTCCGACAGCGCCTCGGTATCCGAGGCGGTCGCCGAAGCGCATGAGTCGTTCGGCTCCCTCGACATCGCGGTTGCCAACGCCGGGATCGGCCGCGCACCGGGCGACGGCTCGGACGAGTTTTACGCCGCAATGGCGCGCAAAGCCGGGGATCCCTCGACCCACGTCGATCAGTTGATCCACATGCGCGACGAGGGCTGGCGCGGCGTGCTGAGCGTCAACCTCGACGGCGCGTTCTTTCTGTTCCGCGAGACGGTGCGCGTCATGGCCGCCGAAGGCAGCGGCGGCTCGCTGATCGCGATCAGCTCGACTTCGGCGCAATCGGGCGAGGGCAGCCCGCACTATTGCGCGTCGAAAGCGGCGGTCATCGGGCTGACCCGGCAGCTTGCGCGCGAACTCGCGCCGCGCGGGATCCGGGTCAACGTGGTCGCGCCGGGGCCGACCGACACTCCTGTCATGGCCGGCATCCCGCCCGAGTGGATCGCCTCGATGGAAGCCGCGGTGCCGCTCGGCCGGATGGCGCGGCCCGAGGAAGTCGCCGCCGCGGTCGTTTGGCTGGCGAGCGACGAATCGAGCTACGTCACCGGCTCGGTGTTGGTCGCCAACGGCGGGAGCTATTTCTTCTGATGGCGAATTGGGCGCACCGTTACGCGCCCATCAACGGCCTAACGATGCACTACGTCGAGCAGGGCGAAGGGCCGCTGCTAATCCTGTGCCACGGCTTTCCGCACACCTGGTTCAGCTGGCACCGCCAGATCCCCGCGCTCGCTGCCGCCGGGTGGCGGGTGGTCGCGCCCGACATGCGCGGGATGGGGCGGACCAGCGCACCGGCGGACTTTCGCGCCTACGATTGCGAGCACACCGTCGGCGACCTGGTCGGGCTGCTCGATCATCTCGGCGAGGACCGGGCGGTGTTCGCCGGGCTCGATTTCGGCGTGCTGGCAATTTACGACATGGCCTATCGCCATCCCGAACGGATGCGGGCGATCATCGGCCTCGAAAACCCGCACTGGCCCGACCGGCTCGACAGAACTCCCCTCGCTGAAGCCGCCGAATGGGCCCGCGAGCACTTCGTCCACATCCATGACTTCGTCACCCGCCCCGATAGCCACGTCGAGCTCGACGCCAACCCGCGCGAGTTTCTCAAGCGCGTCTATTTCGCGCTGTCGGCCGACTACCATTACCTCGATGTGTGGCAGCACCCGCCCGGCACCAAGTACATGGACGCGCTCCCGCAGGCACCGCCGCTGCCCTGGCCGTGGCTGTCCGAACTGGAACTCGAGTTCATCGTCGCCGACTATGCGCAGTCGGGATTCGCCGGGGGAATAAACTGGTACCGCGCGATGGACCTTCGCTGGCATCAGCGTGCGGCGTTTCGGGGCAGAAAATGCACCGTCCCTTTCTATTTCATCGGCAGCGTCCACGATGTCGACCTCGAGGCCTGGCACGGTGCCGACCCCATTGCCGAAATCGCCAATCAATACGAAGATGTCCGCCGGATCGCGATGATCGAAAAGGCTGGCCACTTGATGCAGCTCGAACGCTCGGACGAAGTGACTCGATTGATGCTTGAATTTCTTGATGAAATAGGGAGCGCGGCAAGCTGAGCGCCGCCGCGCTCGGACAGTTCTCGCGCGCCGTCGGGGCGCTGTTCGGCGGGCTGGCCGGGGGGCGGCCGTGGGAGGACTTTCTCCTGACCTTGCGCGAGATGTTCGATGCCGATTTCGCCACGTTAATCCTCACCCCGCCGGGCGCCGCGCGGCCCGCGCAAATTCTGACGCCAGGCGCGCCGGCCGAGGAGATCGAGCGCTATGCCGCCCACTTCTTCACCGCCGACCCGTTCACCGGCCTGCCCGAGGGTGAGGTCATCACGTTCCACGATTTCGTCGGCAAGCGCGCGGTCGCCGACCCCGAATTCGCGCGCTGGCTGACCGAGCATTCGAGCCAGGTCCTGGGATGCGATATCCGCTCGCCGAGCGGGTTTGAGGCGCGGCTGCGGATCACCCGTGCCATCGGGCCGCCCTACCGTCCCGGGGATTCGCCAGCGCTCGCCCGGCTGATCCCGCACTTGCGCAACGCTCTCGACCTGTACCAGCGGCTCGAGGCCAGCCGCACCGAGCACGCCGTCTATTCGGGCGCGATCGAGCAGTTGTCGGTCGGCGTGCTGATCCTCGATCACGAAGCGCGGATCGTCCGGAGCAACGCCGTCGCCGACGCTATCCTCGGGGCCGACGACGGGCTCGCGCGGGGACCGCGCGGATTGCGCTTCGCCAGAGCCGAGCACCGCGCGCGGCTCGCCCAGGTGCTTGCCGAACCCGCCGCCCCGCCGAGCGCGAGCCCGCGCGCGATCCTGCGCGTCGAGCGCCCGTCGGGCCGCCGGGACTATGGAGTTGCGGTTCACCGGATCGAAACCCCCGGGTTCATGCGCACCGGCAGCAGCCCGGCGCTGGCGCTGCTGATCAGCGATACCGACCGCGACGCGGTGGCCGATCCTGCCGTCTTGCGCGCCCGCTTCGGGCTGACGCGCAAGGAAGCGCAGCTCGCCGGCGAACTCTCCGCCGGACGGTCGCTCGACGATGCCGCGGCCCGTCTGGGTATCGCGCGAAATACCGCGCGCTCGCATTTGCGGGGGGCTTTCGCCAAGACCGGGGTGTCGCGCCAGGGCGAGCTGGTGAGACTGGTCCACGCCAGCCTGCCCGGGCTCGGCGGACGCGAAAACTGATCCGAACGGATGAAGTTTGTGGTGAGCAGCGGTGCTATGCCGGGTGCGACCAAGCCGTTGAAGCGTCGGGTTTTGAAAGGATCAGGCAAATGAAATTTTCGATCATCTACGAAGCGCAGATGGTGGACACCAGCCGCGCCAGCGAGCAGCGCACCTTCCACGAAATCGTCGAGCAGTCGCTGCTTGCCGAAAAGATGGGCTTCGACTGTATCTGGGCGGTCGAGCACACCGCGCTGACCCAGTACGCCCACATGTCCGCGCCCGAGACCGTGCTGGCGTTCATCGCCGGTGCGACCAGCCGCATCCACGTGGGCCACGGCGTGGTCTGCCTGCCGCCGGCGATGAACCACCCGGTCAAGGTCGCCGAGCGGATCGCCACGCTGGACATTCTGTCGAAGGGTCGCCTCCATTTCGGAATGGGTAAGGGCGGCACCCAGCAGGAAGCGGGAACGTTTGGCTACGATCTCAACGAATTGCAGCCGATGATCGACGAATCGATGTACCTGATCCCCAAGATAATGGTCCAGGACGAGATCGAGCACGACGGCACCTACATCAAGATCCCGCGCCGTCCGATCCACCCCAAGCCCTACCAGGACCCGCACCCACCGCTGTACATGGCGTGCACCCGCGAGGCGACGCTGACCATGGCCGGCGCGCGCGGGATCGGCGCGCTGGTGCTCGGATTTTCCGGACCCGACGAAATCGCCAAGAAAAACGCGATTTACCGCGAGGCTTTTGCGACGCGCAAACCCGAGGATCAGGTCGGCTTCCGCCCCACCGAGCACCTCGCTGCGCTGTGCGCCGCGACCGTGCTCGAGGATCGCGAAAAGGCGCGCAAGATCGGCTTGCGTGGGCAGCGCTTCTTCGCCGAATCGATCGCCCACTGGTATCAGGGCGGCCCCAAGCCGACAGTCGATGAAAGCTTGTCCGCCGAGGCCCAACTGGCGATTCTCGAAGTGGAGAAGCAAGCGACCGTCGCCTACCTGTCCGAGGAACACATCCCGATCGGCGATGAGCACACCTCGAATTACACCGTCGCGCAGGATGCCTACGGCAACCCCGAGGACTGCATCCGCTACGTCCAGCGGTTGTTCGATTCGGGCGCAGACGAGATTCTGTTCCTGTTCCAGATGGGCGGCATCCCACACGAGGCGATCATGGAAACGATCCGCAACATTGGCGAGAAGGTCATCCCGCACTTTCGCGGGCTGGAACTGGCGCAAGCCGCCGAATAGCTTGATCGGGCCCGAGCCTTTGGTCCAAGTGATCGACGAGATCGTCGCGGCGCCGGGCGCGGGCCGGGCGCTGCTCGACGATTATCTCGCGCGCTACGCGCCAGGCGCGCGGGCGCGCGGGATGGTGCTCGAGCAAGTGCTGGTCGCCCCGCCGGTGTGGCTCGACGACCAGTCGAACACGCTGACGATCCGCTGGTCGCTGGCGAACGCCGGCGCGTGGTGGGGGATGCGCGCGGTGAGCGGCGCCGACTCCGCGGTCGCCGCTTGGTGGGCCGAGGTCGATGCGCGCGCGATCAGCCGCCGGCGCTCGTTCGCGACCGCCCCCGAGGCCATCGTCAGGCTGTGCGATGTTTAGGCTGACCCAGCTGGTCACGCTGGCCGATCGGGCGGCGCGCGACGATCTCGCCGCGGCCTTGCGGGCGGTAGGGCGACGGGCGCGCTCGCTGCTGGTCGAGCCCACGCTCGAAGGCAGCTTCAACGGCGGAGACCTGCTTGTCCACGCCTCCTTCAATGCGGCCGGCGATCGCGCCGCATTCGAGCTGGAAGCGCAAGCGCTGCTCGGCAGACCCGCGACAGCGTCGATCGACAGCGTCTCGTATTCGAGTGAGGCCGACGGGCGCGAGCCCGGCTTGCGCGACGGCATTTATCGCGTGCTCCTGCTCAGCATCGAGCCCGGAACCGATCGGGATACCGTTGCGCGCTTCGAGGCCGAGCTGCTGGCGATGCCGCGCCATATCGCCGCGATCCGCAACTGGCGGCTGAGCCGGGTCGAGCAGGCTGCCGGCGCGCGCGCCTGGACACACGTTTGGGAGCAGGAATTCGCCGACGCGGGCGGGCTGCTCGATGCGTACATGCTCCATCCCTATCATTGGGCGCATATCGACCGCTGGTTCGATCCCGAGTGCCCCGAGCGGATCGTCGACGCCCGGCTGTGCCACAGCTTCTGCCGGGTCGATCGCAGTGCAATCTCAAGCGGCGGCTAGCTTTCGCGCCGCGTCCGCGCCGCCGCGGATCGCGCCCTCGATGTAGGTTACGCCGAGGCAGTCTCCGACGGTCTCGACGCGGAATCCCTCGGTCTTCAGCCGATCGGCGAGCGAAGTATCGCCGGTCGCGCCCATCGCGACGATCACGTGGTCGGCGTGCAGTGAGTGCGCTTTGCCCTCCGAATCGACGAAATTCACTGCCCCGGCCGTGATCGCGATGTCGCTGACTCCGCCATGCAGGCCCACGCCGTGGTCGCGAAGTTCGCTTAGCAGCCGCATCCGGCGGACCAGCGTAAGCCCCTTGCCGAGGCGCGACGCGGGCTCGATCACCGTGACTTCGCGCTGGCGCTCGATCAGGAACTCGGCCAGTTCGACCCCAACCAGCTCGCCGCCGACGATGACGATCCGGCGGCCCAGCGGCATCCACGCCTTGCTCGCGGCGCGCACCGTGTCGATGTTGCCGGTGAGGCCGGTGAGCGCGCCGAGCCGCAGCGCCGTTCGCGTCGCGAACCCGGTCTTGCGCTTGACCTCGGCGGTCAGTTGGCCGCTCAGCATCGCGCGGAAATCGTCGCCGCTGAGCACGTGCGGCAGCTCGCCACCGGGGATCGCCGGCATCGCGCGTACCGCGCCGGTGGCGACGACCACCGCGTCCGGCGCGAGATCGCGCAGCGTCTCGATGGTGGCCTCGCTCGACAGGCGCACATCGACGCCCGACCGCTCGATCCGGCGGGTCAGCCATTCGAGCAATTGCTGGTTGGGCGGATAGGCGAGGCCCGCGAAGCGCAGCGTGCCGCCCAGCATTTCCGATCGTTCGAGCAGGACCACGCTGTGGCCGGCAGCGTCGAGCCGGCACGCCGCCTCGATCCCGCCGGGGCCGCCGCCGATCACAACATAGCGCTTGCCGCCGGCCGGCGCCTGGCTCGGGCGCTCGCACTCGAACCCGGTCTCGGGATTGACCGCGCATCGCAGCGGTTCGCGGACATAGGCGGTGCTGACGCAAGTGTAGCAATATATGCACGGGCGGATGTCGCGGGCGCGGCCTTCGACGAGCTTGCGCGGCAAGTGTGGGTCAGCAAGCAGCTTGCGCCCCATCGCCAGAAAGTCGTAGCGGCCCTCGTCGATGTGACGGTCGGCGGCCTCGGGTTCGATCCGCCCCGAGGCGATTACGGGGATGCTGACGGCCGCCTTGATCGCGCTGGCGGCTTCGAGGTTGGTCTCGGGATCGTGCGGAATGTTCGAGGCCGAATGGAGCTTGCCGATCGAAGTGTTGTGATAGGCGGTGACGGTAATCGCATCGACCCCCGCGGCCTCGACGATCCTGGCGCTCGCGATGGCGTCGGCGAGCGTGATTCCGCCCTCGCGCCCGATCTCGCGCGAATCGAGCTTGATCCACACCGGAAATTCGGGCCCCACCGCAGCGCGCACCGCGACAATCACCTCGAGCGGGAAGCGCATCCGATTCTCGAGGCTTCCGCCGTATTCATCGGTGCGGCTATTGCCGCGCGGCGAGATGAACGACGAGATCAGGTAGCCATGACCGCCGTGGATCTCGATGGCGTCGAACCCGGCCGCCTTCGCGCGTCCTGCCGCGGCTCCGAACTGCGCGACGGCGCAGGCGATGTCGGCGCGATCGACTACGCGCAACTTGGGCGAAGGGCCGCCAGCGAACGCCGCCAGCTCTTCCGGCAGAAAATAATCGACGAAATCGCCCGGTTGCGCAGTGGGAATCGAGGAAACCCACAATTCTTCGCCGAATGCGTCGCCCGAGAAGCCCGCGACGATCCCGCCGTGGTGCAGTTGCGCCGCGATCCGGCTTCCATTGGCATGAACTGCATCGGTCAGGCGCTTGAGCCCAGGCAGAAATTTGTCATCCGAGATTGCGGTCTGGTTGGGCTGGACCGCGCCCGTCGGCCATGCGACCCCGGTTACCCCCAAGATGATGAGCGCTGCGCCCCCCGCCGCCTGCTCGGCATGATATGCGATCAGCCGGTCGCCGACGGTGCCGTCGTCGTTTGATAGGCTAACCCCCATCGCGGTGACCAAGATGCGGTTATTCAGCCCAAGCGAACCAATCCGTCCGGGCGAAAGCAGGTGCGAGGTGGACATTCGACTCATTTTGTTGATTGCGTAAAAAATGTCAATAGTTCCTACGCAGATCAAAGTTAATTTTCGCTAAACGACAAGGAATGCGTGCGTCAATGCCAGGTTCTGTGCAACCGCTTGATGCCGTTCGCTTGTCGGCCTGCACAACGGAGATGACACCGACAGCCTGGGGTACCGAACTCAGCTACGGACCCGCTAGGAGATTGCCTGATTGCGAGTTTGGCCACAACTCGACGCTGGTTAATCCCGCTGTGAGTGGGCCTGTTCAGAACCGACTGCGACAAATTTCCAATCCGGCGGCAAATTGACATTTTTCGCATCAAGCACAATTTCAATGATGGGCGGACTTCACTCAGTTCTCCCTACGTCTAGGCCGCGGCATTTGCCGGAGCGTCGTCGTTTCGCCTGAGGAGTCCGGCAACGGCTTCGCGCAACATTTCGACACCAGAATCGGCCTTGCCGAGCCGCCTTTTCAAGGTCTGGAGGAGCTTGCGATCATCGAACGAAAGCGATCCGAGCGTCTGCGGGGCAAGGGCAGCGGCGATCTTGCGGCTGACACGATTGGCCGCCTTGCGAGCAGGTTCGTGCTGAATATGCGCATAAATCGCGGTCGACAGCGGATTGGCGTGACCGAGGATGGCGCCAGTCAGGGCCATCGCCTCGCCTGTCGAGATTGCCATCGAGCCGATTGTGTGGCGCAACGTGTGGGGTGTCACGCCCGGCAACTCGGCCTTCTTCACCGCCTGCGCCCACGGCGTCTTGGTGCCTTGAAAGTAGCCTTCGCCGCTGTCGGCCGGGAAGACGAATTCAGAGTCCTCGGTGCGCTGGATCTGCATGAGCAGGGTGAGGGCGGCGGTACCAAGCGGCCACATCGACCGCCCGGTCTTGCTGTCCTCGAGCATGAGCAGCCCGCGTTCGAAGTCGAGTTCGCTCCACTTGAGCGCGGCGATCTCGTTACGGCGGCAGCCGGTGAGGGCCCACAGGCGGGCGATGTTGGTCGCCTTGGGATTGGTACCTCCGGCTTCCAGTTCGTCCAGTGCCTGGCCGAGGCGGGCTACTTCCTCGAGCGTCAGGTAGCGCGTTTTGTGATTGTCGGTCTTGCGCACTGCCGCATACTGGCAGGGGTTCTCGATCACGATCTTGCTGCGCCTGGCAAAGCTAAAAACGGCCGAGAGGTCACTCACCACCTTGCGAGACGCGCCTGGGCCGCCTTTCACGATGATTCGCTTGCGCGGGCCGACTTTCTCGTTCTTCGCGGTTTTGCCTGCGATCACATCGGCCGCGAAGCGCTCGATGTCGCCGCTCGTCACATCGCGGGCGCGGCGATTGCCGAGAAGGGGTATTACATGGTGACGGAGGCGGGCCATCGTGTAGGCCCTGGTCATCGGCTTCATCGGCTCGCCGATCCGCTTGCCGCGCTGAACTATGCAGCCATGCTTCTCATAGAAATCTATCAGCTCGGACATGGTCATTTCGCGACGGCGGTTCGCGAGGTCGCCCGCGGGATCGGCGCCGGCGGCAGCGCTGCCAAGGATGGCCTTCGCCATCCGGCGTGCTTCTTCTGGAGTCAGAGGACCAAGCCGGCCGACCGTCTGGATTCGTTGCGGCGCGTTGCGGCCGCCGCCGCAAACCCGATACTTCGCGACGAATGTCTTGATCCCGGACGGCGCGATGCGAAGGCCAAACCCATGGAGGTCATCGTCCCAGATGTAGTACCGCTCGGCCGCGGGCCGAGCCGCATCGACCGTCCGCTTTGTCAGTGACAACCCACTTCGGGCTCGCATAGGTTGGGGTCCTCAGTATACCACCAGTATACCACCGAAGGGTGGTTTCGTGGCGTAGAGAAAGATGCCGCCGGCCCGATGCGAAGTCAATAAGATATTGTTTTCAATGTATAATAGAGTTGAATTGAATAGACTGGAGTAGGCCTCTGGCAATATTGCCAAGGTTGGGGTCGAGGGTTCGAATCCCTTCGCCCGCTCCAGTTTTTCATAACACCTGAGAATTCCACGCTAGCGCCCAGCAGCAGCGTTTGACCGCAATCCACTGGAAACAAACTTGTCCCCAATCGTCAACGGCAAGAGCCTTAAGCCCCGCTCGGGCGGGGCGCCCAAGCAGATTGTGGTGCTGCTCCACGGCTTCGGCTCCAGCGGGGCCGACATGATTGCGCTGGCGCCGCACTGGCAGGATGCGCTGCCCGACGCATTGTTCCTGGCGCCGCACGCGCCGCAGCGCTGCTCGATGATGGCGGCGGGATATCAGTGGTGGGGGCTGTCGGGGTTCGCGCCGGCGGCGCTCGCCGCTGGGGCAGCCTCGGCCGCGCCGGCGATCGACGCGTTCATCGACAGGAAGCTCGAGCAGTACGCGCTGACCGAGGCGGAGCTGGCGCTGGTCGGGTTCAGCCAGGGCACGATGATGGCGCTGCACATCGGACTGCGCCGCGCGCGCGCGGTCGCCGCGGTGGTCGGGTATTCGGGAACGCTGACCGGCGTGGCCGAACTGGCGCACAAGCAAATTGCCAAGCCGCCGGTGCTGCTGGTCCATGGAACCGCGGACCCGGTGGTTCCGATCGCCGCGCTGCACATGGCGGAGAGCGAGCTCAAGCGCCTCGGCGTGCCGGTCACCACCCACGTCTCGTTCGGCGTGGCGCACAGCGTCGATCCGGTGGGGCTCAGGCTGGGGCGTGATTTCATCGCCAAGGCTTTGCTCAAGCAGGCATAGATTGCGGGTTGCGCGCCCGCCCGCGCGCCGCCACTCCTTGCCAAAGCTTTCGATGGCGAGGGGATGGTACATGGCGGCGGCAGGTGGGGACGGCAGGGCGATGCTCACGGGGATCAGGGTCCTCGATCTGACGAGCGTGGTGTTCGGCCCCTACGCCACGCAAATCCTCCACGATCTGGGCGCCGAAGTGCTCAAGATCGAGGCGCCCGAAACCGGCGATGTCGCGCGCTGGCTGGGTGCGCCGGCCAAGACCCCGGGGATGAGCCCGACGTTCTTTTCGCTCAACGGGGGCAAGCGGTCGGCGGTGCTGAACCTCAAGGATGCGGCCGATCTGGCGACGATGCAGCGGCTGGTGAGCGAATGCGACGTGCTGGTACTCAATGTGCGGGGCAAGGCGCTCCAGCGGCTGGGGCTCGATTTTGCGAGCGCACAGCGCCTCAACCCGGGGATCGTCTACGTCCACTGCGTCGGCTTCGGGCAGGCCGGCCCTTATGCCGACGAGCCGGCCTACGACGACGTGATCCAGGCCGCGACGGGCGCCACCAGCCTCGCCTCGCGCGTCGATGGCGACCCGCGGGCGCGGTACATTCCGTCGCTGATCGCAGACAAGGTCTCGGGCCTTCACGCGGCCTATGCGGCGCTGGCGGCGATCGTCCACAAGTTGCGGACGGGCGAGGGACAGTACGTCGAAGTGCCGATGTTCGAGGCCTTCGCCCAGTTCAACCTGGTCGAGCATCTGGGCGGACTGGCTTTCGATCCGCCCAATGCGCCGCCCTGCTATGCGCGGCAGGTCGATCCCAACCGCCAGCCGTTCCCGGCGAGTGACGGCTTCATCGCAATCGTCCCCTATACCGAACAGGCCTGGCCAAAGTTGCTCGAGGCGCTGGGCGCGGGCGACATCGCACAGAACCCGCGTTTTGCCACGCGCGAGATGCGAATCGCCAACGTCACGCAACTCTACGCGCTGCTCGCCATGCTGACCGTCAACCACACTTGCGCCGAACTGCTGGTGATTTGCCGCGGGCTCGATCTGCCCGCACGGACCGCACGCGACATCGCCGATATCCGCGAGGACCCGCACCTTGCCTCCACCGGGTTCTTCACCCGGCGCGAGCATCCCAGCGAGGGCGCCTATCTCGAGATGAAGCAGCCGGTCGAATTCGGCCAATGGCCCGCGCGCCCGCGCGGCCTGCCCCCCGGTCTCGGCGAGCATCGGGCTGAATTTTCTCCGTCCGAAGATCGCTAGCCGGGAACGATGCCGCGCCCCGAAAGCTTGTTAGCAAAAATGCCAGTTAGCCGGAGAAACCCAATGCGCACTTCCACCGCCCTGATCCTTCCCCTGGTGCTCGCCGCCACCGCGTGTGGATCGAACACCCCGGAGGCGGCGGCCGGCGACGCCGTTCCAATCGATGCCGCGCCGAGCGCCACGCCGACCCGCGCGGTTGCGACGTTGCGGACCGCCGATGGCACCAACGCCGGCACGGTCACGCTGCTGCCCGCGGGCGAGGGGATGCGCCTGGCGGTTCAGGTCAAGGGGCTGTCGGCGGGCGAGCACGGCATCCACATTCACACCACAGGCAAATGCGAAGGCCCCAGGTTCGAGAGCGCGGGTGCGCACTGGAACCCGGCGGGCAAGCAGCACGGATTGGAGAACCCGGAAGGCTCGCATGCCGGCGACCTGGCCAATCTGACGGTTGGCGCGGACGGCAGCGGGATCGTCAACACCACACTGACAGGCTCGACCGCCGACCTGCTCGACGCGGACGGCGCGGCGCTGGTGATCCACGCCAAGCCCGACGACCAGAAGACCGACCCCTCGGGCGACAGCGGCGACCGGATTGCGTGCGGGGTGCTCGAAGCGAGTTAGGAGCGATCACTCCTCCACGGCGAAGCTGATTTCGGCGTTGTCCTGCAATCGCCGGACCAGCTTCTCGCCGAGGAACGCGCCGGGGGTCCCGATGCCGCCGGGCTTGTCGCAATCGAGCAGCGCGATGCCCGTCTCAGCGATCATCCGGCTGGTCGAGCCGTAGCCCGGATCGTAGCGGCCTTTGACCGCGTAGTGCACGTTTCGCCCGTCGGGCATCTGGCCGATGAACAGCACGTCGTAGAACCCGTTCTCGCGCTGCTCCGGGGTCGGTCCTTCGCCGGGCTTGGGCGGTTTGGCGCCGAATGGGTTCTTGAGCATTTCGGCCACCGCCTGCGCCGCTGCCTTTCCCGCCTCGCCAGGACTGGTCAGGACCATCTCGTCGTAGCGGAAATCCTTGCCGTAGGGATGACCGAGAAGAAAATTGGTGCGGTGGACGTTCTTGGTGTTGATGGTCGCCATGATGAACGGCGCGGCCCACCGCTCGAGGTCTTCCTCGTAGTGCGGGACCAGTCCGCCGGGCTGGCTCGGGCCGTCGAACCCCGGGGTCAGCGCGAAGGGATCGCCCAGCACCGCGATCAGTTTCGGGTTCTTGGCGACCGCCTTCATCGTTTCGGTCAGGCTCGCCGCGGTGCCGCCCGAGAAGGTGCCCTGCATCGCCCGCACCCGGCACCGCACCCGCGCCGCGGGGCCGCCATAGCGCGCCTTCATCTCGTTCTGGAGCATCAGCACGCCCAGATCGAACGGGATCGAATCGAAGCCGGCGGAAAAGCAGATTCGCGCGCCGCTCTCCCCCGCGGCGGCATCGTACTTTTCGATCATCTCCCGCATCCACGCCGGCTCGCCGCACAAGTCGGCATAGTCGGTGCCTTCGGCAACGCAGGCTGCGACCAGCGGCTCGCCGTACAGCTGGTAGGGCCCGACCGTCGTCAGCACGACTTTGGTCCGGGCGGTCATCGCGTGCAGGCTCGCAGGATCGTCGGCGTCGGCCACGATCAGCGGAATATCGGACGGCGCGCCGATCAGGTCGCGCACCTCGCGCAGCTTGGCCCCGCTGCGCCCGGACATCGCCCACTTGGGCGCGTTCTTGCGCGGTCCATGGCGTTGCGAGAGGTAATCGGCGACAAGGCGACCGGTATACCAGGTCGCGCCGTACACCACGATGTCGAATTCGCGCGCGTCGCGGGGCTTGCTCTCAGCCATGGGGGTCTCTCCGGGCCCAGCGGGATTCAGGGCCGGAGGCGAGGGTCTATCGGTTCGTCGCGGTCGTCAATCCCATCGCGGTCACGATCGCGATGCGGCGAGGGGGCGGAACGCTGGGCACGGTCGTCGACGCCGTCGCGATTGCGGTCGATGGCGGGCGCTGCCGCAACCGGCGCGGCAGCGACCGGAGCGGTGCGCAACCCCTCCGCCCGAGCCTCGGCGGCCGAAGCGCGCAGTTCGGCCTCGTGGACTTTGGCTGCGGCATCGCGCTCGGCGATCTCGGCCTTGCGATGCAGCCGCATCGAATCATAGCTCCAGCGCATCTGGGCGTGGGCGAACAGGCACAGCAGGCCGCCTGCGATCGCCAGGTTTTTCATCGCCATGGCCGCCTGCATGGGATCGGTAATGTCGTGATGGAAGAACAGGATCGTGACCAGGCAGAAGCCCGCCAGCAAGATCGCGAACAGGCGGGTCATGAACCCGAGCACGAGAGCAAGGCCCGCCACCAGTTCGAACACGCCGGTCGGGATGGCCAGCCCCGCGGGGAGCCCCGCACCGGTGATCATCGCCTCGGTGGCGGCAGGCTGGAACAGTTTGGTGATCCCCGAGACGACGAAGATCACCGAAAGCAGGATGCGTCCGACGAATGCGGCGATCATGTTCATTGGGCGCTCCCACGCTGAGCTTGGTCGGCACGGGGTGTCCGGGGAGGGCCGGCACCCCGCGCCTGACGCATCAAGCGAGCGGAGCGGCAAATCGTTCCCGTCAACGGATGTCCCGCGTCGATGCGCGAGTCAGAGATCGGGGAACCGTTGCCTACAGGCGGGGCAAGGTGACCCCGCGCTGTCCCATGTACTTGCCCGCGCGATCGGCATAGCTGGTCTCGCACGGCTCGTTGCCCTGGAGGAACAGGAACTGGCAGGCGCCCTCGTTGGCATAGATTTTGGCGGGCAGCGGAGTGGTGTTGGAAAATTCCAGTGTCACGTGGCCTTCCCAGCCGGGCTCAAGCGGGGTGACGTTGACGATGATTCCGCACCGCGCATACGTCGATTTGCCCAGGCAGATTACCAGCACGTCGCGTGGCACGCGGAAGTATTCGACCGTGCGTGCCAGGGCGAAGGAGTTGGGCGGAATAACGCAGCAGTCGGTCTTTCGATCGACGAAGCTGTCCGGATCGAACGCCTTGGGATCGACCACCGAGGAGTTGACGTTGGTGAAAATCTTGAAGTCCTCGGCCACGCGCGCGTCATAGCCATACGACGACAGCCCATAGCTGATGCACCCGTCACGCCGCTGCGCCTCGACAAACGGCTCGATCATGCCGTCGGCGAGAGCGCGTTCGCGAATCCACTTGTCGGAAAGTATCGCCATTGGTCCCCCAGTTCAGGCCAGATTGGACGGCCCGAACGCGCGGGGCAAGAGCGCGGCGAGGGTGGTTTCCACGACTTCGTCGGCACCGATGCACAACACAACCGGATCGTTGCCGCCCAATTGAGCGATCTCGTTGAGCACCTGGCGGCAGCGGCCGCACGGGGTCACGGGCTCGGCGCCGGGGGTGGCTTTGCCCGATGCATCCGGTGCACCGCCGATGACCGCCACCGCGGTCAGGCCGCCGCGACCGCCATCGGACATCAGCTTGGCCACCGCCACGGTTTCGGCGCACAGCGACAGGCCGTAGCTGGCGTTCTCGACGTTGGCGCCGGTGACCACCGATCCGTCCGCAAGCAGCAGCGCAGCGCCGACGTGGAAGTGGGAATACGGCGCGTAGGCATGCGCCGACGCGGCGCGCGCGGCGGCGATCAGCGCCTCGCGCCGGTCCGGCGTCATCGCGCTCATGGCCGCACCACCACCCAACGGAGGCGACCGTCGGCGGCGGGCGAGCGCATGCGGGTGTTGGCGGTCCACATCACCCACGGTCGCCCGGCATAGCCGGGGGCGAGGTAGCTACTGCTCACCCACAGGTTTCGATCGATCATCGCCGCGACGTGATAGCGCGCCTCGAACCCGCGCGACAGCTTGAGAATCGCGGGCTTGCCGCTGTGCGCCTCGATCTGGTTGATCAGCGTGGTCAGCTCGCTCTGCATCGCCGCCTCGGCTGGCGGCGCGGCGCAGGCCTGATCGTCGAGGTCGAGCCCGACCGCCGGGGGCAGCAGGCTGGCATCGCGCGGCACCACCGTGACGAAGTTGCCAACTTGCGCATCGGCTCCCATGCACGGATCGAAGCGGTGGACCGCGCCGACCTGCAAGCCCGCTTCCCGCGCTGCGGCAAGATCCGTTTCGAACGCGGAGAAACGCCCTTCGGCGCCCTCGCTCGCGTCGAGATAGACGAAATCCGCGCCCGCGGCCTTGAGCGCGGCCAGATTGACCGCACCGTCGGCGCTTCCGATCTCGACGCCCTGCACCGGAAACCGTTCGCGTGCCGGGCGCCATTCGCCGGCCTGCCACCAGCCCGCGCCGCCCAGCACCAGCAACAGCAGCCCGCCCAATGCGAGCAGCCGCCGCCGCACGACGCGCTTGGTCGAACGCTTGGCCCTTGCCATGATCCTTGCAGTACGCCCCGTCCGGTTGTGGTTCTGGTTCAACCCCTGATATGCAGCACGCAGATCAGGGTGAAGAGCCGTCGAGCGGTGGCGAAGTCGGTTTCGACTTTTCCTTCGAGCCGTTCGAGCAGCAGTTCGGCCGCCTCGTTGTGGACCCCGCGGCGGGCCATGTCGATGGTCTCGATCTCCTGCGCGGTGGCGCGGCGGATCGCCTGGTAATAGCTGTCGCAGATCGCGAAATAGTCGCGGATCGGACGGCGGAAGCGGCCCAGCGCGAGGATGATCGTTTCGAGCGGGGTTTCCGCCTCATCGGCGATCGCGAGCGCCAGCCGTCCGTCCTCGACCGACAGGCGCAGACGATAAGGCCCTTCGTGTCCTGCTTCGGCAGCACGGATCGGGCGGAAGGTGTTCTCCTCGATCAGGTCGAAGATCGCGATCCGCCGTTCCTGCTCGATATCGGGATTGCGCCACAAGATGGTCGCTTCGTCCAGATCGATGTGGCTGATGCGCGGGTCCCCCATGGCGCGCGGTGTTTCGCAGATGCAACATTGCGGAGCAAGCACCCGCGTCTTCCCCGCTATCCACAGCTTCGGCGGTTGCGTCGCGCCGCCGCCTCTGTGCATGGACCGCGCATGGCCAGCGACCCGATCATGTTCCCAACACCCGCCCCCCTCGAGGAATCGGGCATTCGCGCCTTGCCCGCGAATCTCGAGGCCGAGGCGGCCTTCATCGGCGCCGCGCTGATCGACAACCGGGTGATCGAGGAACACGCCGGTAACCTGCGTCCGCAGCATTTCTTCGAGCCGCTCCACCAGCGGATCTACGAGCGCATCCTTCAACTGCTCGATCGCAACGCCACCGTCACCCCGGTCACGCTCAAGCCCTATTTCGAATCCGACGAGGGGCTCAAGGACCTCGGCGGAATTACCTATCTCGCCCGGCTGACCGCGGATGGGCAGGGGCTGCTCGCGCCGCGCGAGCTGGCCGAACAGATCTATGACCTGGCCTTGCTGCGCGAGCTGGTTTCGGTCGGACGCAATCTCGTCACCGGTGCGATGGACACCTCGAACGACGTCGCGCCGATGCAGCAAGTCGAGGAAGCCGAAGCCGCGCTCTATGCGGTCGCCGACGGCGCCAGCAGCGGGCGCGAAGCGCAGACCTTCGCGGTCGCCACGCGTACTTCGCTGGGGATGATCGAGCAGGCGTTGCTTTCGGGGGGGCACGTTTCGGGAACCACCACCGGGCTGACCTCGGTCAACGAGAAGATTGGCGGCCTGCACGAATCCGATCTTCTCATCCTCGCCGGGCGGCCGGGAATGGGGAAGACCGCGCTTGCCACCAACATCGCGTTCAACGCCGCCGACCGCATGCGCCGCGACCTTGTCGACGGCATCGCCGCAGACAAGTCGGTCGGCGCCGCGGTGGCATTTTTCAGCCTGGAAATGAGCGCCGACCAGCTCGCTACGCGCATCCTTGCCGAACAGTCGGGCATCTCGAGCGAGATGCTGCGGATGGGCAAGATCAGCCGAGAGGACTTCCAGCAGCTGTCATTTGCCAGCCAGCGCCTCGCCGAGCTGCCGCTGTACATCGACGATACGCCCGCGCTGTCGATCGCCGCGCTGCGCGCGCGCGCCCGTCGGCTCAAACGTCGCCATGACATCGGCCTGATCGTGGTCGATTACCTCCAGCTGCTCCAGGGCTCGGGCCGTGCGCAGGACAACCGGGTCAACGAGATTTCGGAGATCAGCCGCGGGCTCAAGACGCTGGCCAAGGAGCTCAACGTGCCTGTGCTGGCGCTGTCGCAGCTCAGCCGCGCGGTCGAACAGCGCGAGGACAAGCGCCCGATGCTGTCGGACTTGCGCGAATCGGGCTCGATCGAGCAGGACGCCGACATCGTCCTGTTCGTGTTCCGCGAGGATTATTACGTCGCGGCAAAGGAGCCCAAGGTACCCCAGGGCAGCGACGATCCGAAAATCCACGAAGCGCATGAAACCTGGCGGCTCGAAATGGAGCGGGTGTACGGCCTCGCCGAACTGATCGTCGCCAAGCAGCGCCACGGCTCGACCGGCAAGGTCCGCCTGCGCTTCGAGCCGCGGATCACCCGCTTCAGCGATCTGGCGGAGGATGATCGCGGCGGACACAGCTACGATTGAATTTCACGCAAGTTGATGAAGTTCATCCTCGGCGCGCATGGGTAACGCGCCAAAGCAGGGGTGGGGGATTCACGAATGCAAAGAGCCGCCGCGAAGCTAGCGGCGCGGAGCGATGTAGGAAAATGAAAAAGGGACGGCTGCTTTCGACCAGATTGCGGTCGTTACCGGGCGACCGGTTCAAAACTGATTTGGGAGTCACCGACGCTTTCGTTTTGCGTGAAAATTCGTGCCGTGTCGTCGTATCGAACAAGCAATTGGTTGTGACCAACCCAACTGGCTTTAGCCCACGGTCCACCCCACGAGGCAGTTCTCGCCCCTCCATCTGCGATGAAAACGTTGCCCTTATCAGCGGCCTTCTGATCCACGACGACCACTGAGACTTGGGTGTTAAAGCCAGTCGTCGCGCCGCAATCTCGATCGAACACAATTGCAGCGTTGTCCCCATCTGGGGACCTTACGGTTTGATGCTCGGTGTTCGCGCACATGTCTGAACAAGCAGCTAGACCAAACAAAGCTAACAGGGCGAGAACTGCCTTCATCAGCCAAGTGCTACGTGATCGAAGCCCCGCGTCAATGACCGCTTTCCACCCCAGCCCCGCCCTACAACCCCAGATTCAGCCGCCGGCTCACGGTGTAATCGACCACCGTCACCAGGAACCAGCTCAGCGTCCAGCGCAGTCGGTTAAGCGGGGTGCGGCGCATGCGGTGGATTTCGCGGGTGATCTCGATGCTTGCGGGCAGGTGCTGTTCCACGAACTCGCGCATCCGGTCGGCCAGTGCCCGATCCTCGATTCGCAGCATGATCTCGAGGTTGATGTACAAGGATCGCATGTCGAAGTTGGCGCTGCCGACATAGACTGCATCATCGAGCACGATCAGCTTGGTGTGCAGCTTGCAGGGGGAGAACTCCCAGATCCGCGCGCCGCGCTTGAGCAGCGGGCCGTAGAGGATGCGGCTGGCACCGATCGTCGCGCCGTTGTCCGATTTGGCGGCGAGCAGCAGCCGGGTCTCGCGCTTCTTGGCGATTCGCCCGATCCGCGCCAGCAGGCGCACCGCGGGCGAGAAATAGGCCATGATCATGTCGAGCTGCCGCCCCGCGACGAGATCGTTGCTGACCGCGCGCGCCCACGGGCTCAGCCCGCGGGTCGGGCCGCCCAGCAGCAGCCGGACCGGGCCGTCGCCGGGGTTCCAGGCGCGGACCAGGCGGCGGATCGCGCGCCACTGGCCGCGATCATGGCGGGTCCATTTCTCGAGCAGGTCGTACCAGCGGACCAGTTCGCCCACCACGGGCCCGGTCAGCTCGAGCGCAAGATCGTTCCAGCCGTTTTCCTGCGGCGGGGCGAAATAGTCGTGTTCGACGTTGAACCCGCCGATCATGCCAACGGTATCGTCGATCACCACGATCTTCTGATGGTTGCGGATCAGATAGCGGGCGGTCCACTTCGGGCTGAAGCAGCAATAGCGGCCCCCGGCGGCGATGAGTGGCGCGAACAGCGCGTCGCTCGTGCCCTTCGAGCCGAAGCTGTCGATCAGCAGATGGACCTCGACTCCGCGGGTGCAGGCCGCGACCAGGCGATCGAGCACCGCTCGGCCGCAATCGTCGTCGGTAAAGATGTAAAACGACATGCGGATGCTCACCCGCGCCGAATCGAGCATGGCGATCAACCGGGCAAGGCGATCGGCACCACCGGGGTAGAACGTCCAGTCGTGGCCCTGCGCGGTCAGCGCGAAAGGTTCGGGATCGCGGTATTCTGCGGCAAGTTGCTCCACAGCGCTGGGCTAGCCGCCGCAACGCGGCCCGACAAGGGCGCACCCGCAAACCTTGACTTTCGCGGGTTCCGCCCGTACCTGCCGCGCTTTCCCGCAGACTCTGCCTTTTATTCGGAGTGCCCGATGGCGCGCGTTACCGTCGAAGATTGTGTCGACAAGGTTCCCAACCGGTTCGATCTCGTGCTGCTCGCCGCGACACGCGCGCGCGCGATCTCGGGCGGGGCCGAGCTGACGATCGAGCGCGATCGCGACAAGAACCCGGTCGTGGCGCTGCGCGAGATTGCCGAAGAGACGGTCAAACCCAAGCATCTCCATGAGAACCTCGTGTCTTCGCTGCAGAAGATCCTGCCCGACGACGAGGACGAGGCCGATGCGGTCGGATCGCTCAGCCAGTCGGCTGAAGCGCTGCGGATCACCGCCGCTGCTCCGGTGCGCAACACCTCGCTGGGGGCGGATTACGACGGCTGAGGCGCTCGCGCAGGGCCAGCAATGCCCGCTTGGCAACGTGCCGGAGCGACTAGGTCCGACTAGCCCTCTATTCGATACGGGCCGGCAGCAATGCCGGCCCGATTTCGTTGAAGCCCCGATCTCGTTGAAAGCTACGCCCCCTGCGGCGCCGCCTCGCCGGCGCCGCCGAAGCGGCGGCCGGCTTTGGGGATGGCCGATCCGACGGTAGTGACCGGGCGCTGCGGGCCGGTCGGCGCGTCGGGGCGGTCGATCTTGCCGGTGTCGAGCAGCTGCTTGATCTCGTCGCCGGTCAGCGTCTCGTACTCGAGCAGCGCCTGCGCGAGTAGGTGGAGCTTGTCCTCGTTGCCCTTGAGGATGTCCGCCGCCTTGGCGTGCGCGGCTTCGACCAGCGCGCGAATCTCGGCGTCGATCGCCTTGTTGGTTTCGTCCGAATTCATCGTCCGCTGGCTGCCGCCGTAGCCGAGATAGCCTTCCTGCGTTTGCTCGTACTGCAACGGACCGAGCTTGTCCGACATGCCCCACTGGGTGACCATGTTGCGCGCCAGGCTGGTCGCGTACTGGATGTCCGAGGAAGCGCCGCTGCTGACCTTGTCGTAACCGAAGATGATCTCCTCGGCGACACGGCCGCCCATGCTGACCGACAGGTTGGCGTGCATCTTGTCGCGGTGGTACGAATAGCTGTCGCGTTCGGGCAGGCGCATGACCATGCCCAGCGCGCGGCCGCGCGGGATGATCGTCGCCTTGTGGATCGGATCGCTGGCGGGCTCGAACACGCTGACGATCGCATGGCCCGCCTCGTGATAGGCGGTCATCTTCTTCTCGTCCTCGGTCATCACCATGCTGCGCCGCTCGGCGCCCATCATGACTTTGTCCTTGGCGTCCTCGAATTCCTGCATCGCCACCAGCCGCTTGTTGCGGCGCGCGGCGAGCAAGGCGGCTTCGTTGACCAGGTTGGCGAGGTCGGCACCGGTGAACCCGGGGGTACCGCGCGCGATCGTGCGCGGATTGACGTCGGGCGCCAGCGGGACCTTTTTCATGTGGACCGAGAGAATCTTCTCCCGTCCCTCGATGTCGGGGATCGGGACAACCACCTGGCGGTCGAACCGGCCCGGGCGGAGCAGCGCGGGATCGAGCACGTCGGGGCGGTTGGTCGCGGCGATGATGATGATGCCCTCGTTGGCCTCGAACCCGTCCATTTCGACCAGCAGCTGGTTGAGCGTCTGCTCGCGCTCGTCGTTCGAATTGCCCAGGCCGTGGCCGCGGTGGCGGCCGACCGCGTCGATCTCGTCGATGAAGACGATGCACGGCGCGTTCTTCTTGGCCTGCTCGAACATGTCGCGCACCCGGCTGGCGCCAACCCCGACGAACATCTCGACGAAGTCCGACCCGCTGATCGTGAAGAACGGCACGCCCGCTTCACCCGCGATCGCGCGCGCCAGCAACGTCTTGCCCGTGCCGGGCGAGCCGACCAGCAGCGCACCCTTGGGGATCTGCCCGCCCAGCTTGGAGAAACGCTGCGGATCGCGCAGGAACTCGACGATTTCCTCGAGCTCCTCACGCGCCTCGTCGATTCCTGCGACGTCGGCGAAAGTCACCCGGCCCGAGCGTTCGGTGAGCAGCTTGGCCTTGGACTTGCCGAAGCCCATCGCACCGCCCGCGCCGCCACCCTTCTGGACCTGGCGCATGGCGAAGAACGCGACGCCCAGGATCAGCAGGAACGGCAGCGCCTGGACGAGGATGTAGAGCAGCAGGTTGGGCTGCTCCTGCGCCTGGCCGGCATACTTGACGTTGTTTTCGTCGAGCAGCTTGGCCAGGCCGCTGTCACCCGCGATCGGGACGGTGGTGAACGTCTGGTTGTTCTTGAGCGTCCCGGTTATCCGGTCGGGCGCGATCTGCACTTCGCTGACCGAACCCTCGGCGACTTTGGCGCGGAAGTCCGAATAGCGCAGCTGGCTTGCCGCCGCGTCCGATTTGGGGCCGAACATCGAGACCACCATCAGCAGCGCGAGAAAAATCCCGCCCCATACCATCAGGCTCTTGATCCAGGGGTTGCCCGAGGGCGGCTGGTCGTCGTTCATTTCGGATCACACTCGTGGTGAGAGGAACTTGCCCGGCCAATGTAGGTGCAGGGGGGTGAATGGCAATATAACGCGGACCGGCCCCCGGCGCGAATTTTATGCGGGGAGACGGACTTTGCGCGGCGGGGCGGGGGCAAAGTGCCAGCTTTGGAGGCCGGATTCGCCGCGGACCCCGGCCAGCGTGGCGATCCGCCCTGCACTCAGCGCATCGTCGAACCGGGCGATTTCGGAACCGCGCGGGGTGCCTTCGTGGCCCAGCGTGGCGACGATCCGTTCGATCACGCGCAGTCGGATCGCACGCGGGGCTTGCGGGCGGTAATGGAGGGCGGATCCGTCGGCCGTCACGCATTCGTTCCATTCGCGCACTGCCGCCCAGTCGACCGCGGTGTCGGCCTCGCCCAAATGCGTCGCGCTGGCCGCGATTGCGACCGGCTCGAGCCAGCTTTCCGATGCCAGCGCCGCGCGGACCCTTACGCGCTCGAAACGGAGGTTGGCGTTTGAGGAATCGCGTGCCGGGATGAGCCCGGCTTGCGCGACCACCACCTCCAGTTCGGCCTTGCGCCACCCGAGCAGGGGGCGGATCAGAGGCAGGCCGGGGTGTCCGGGCACCGCTGCGACCGCGCGCATCCCCGCCAGCCCGCGCAGGCCCGCGCCACGCGCCAGACGCATCAGCAGCGTTTCCGCCTGGTCGTCGGCATGGTGCGCGGTCACGATCGCGGCCAGTCCTCGGTCGGTCGCCCATTCGCCCAGCGCGGTATAGCGTGCCAAACGGGCGTTTGCCTGGAGATTGCCTGTTGAGGCAACGCGCGGGCGTAAGATGGTGCAAGAGATGCCAAGCGCGGCGCATGTTGCCGCTACGGCTTCGGCTTCAAGTACGCTCTCGGCCCGCAGCCCATGATCGACCGTCGCAACTTCGAAGGCGCCGGGAATTGCTTCGTGCGCCAGCAGGAGCAGGCCCAGGCTGTCGGGGCCTCCCGATACCGCCAGCCCGGTCAGGTCCGGACAGGGCCAAATGGACCGCCAGTCTGCGGCGAACCGCGCGGCAGGGGTCAGTGGCGCGAGCGGCCTATCAATTGCACTTCACCGCTTTTTGCGCGGCGCCGTATTGCGTCGACAGACGCCCCGCGGCTTCGCCCGGGTAAGTATCGGCGAACTCGGCCAAGGCGACGCAGGCGCGCTGGGTTTCCTTGAGCCGGGTCATCGCGACGGCCAGATAGAGCAGGCTGTCGGGCGCGCGATCGCCGGCCTTGTCGGCCTGGTAGTTCTGCAGGAACACCTGCGCCGCGGTACCGGGCTTCCCGTCGTCGAGATAGGCCCGGCCGAGCAAGTTGCGGGCATAGCTGATCCGCTTGCCCTTGGGATACCTGTCGACGGTCGCCTTCAGCTGCTGCGCCGCTTCGGGGTAGAATTTCGTCTCCCACAGTCGATAACCGTAAAGGTAATCGTCTTCGCCCTTGTCCGCGCTGACCGGGCGTTCGATCGCGGCCACCGCGGCGATGCGGTCGGCGCTGGGTTTGGCGGCGGCGGTGCCGGTCATGGCCGCGGTATTGGCGGCGAGCGAGCCGGTGATCGAAGCTGGTTTCACGGTCGCTGCCGCCGGAGCCGGGGAGGGCAGGACGACCGGCGCACCCGCACTTTCGCCTTCCATCGCGGTGAGGCGCGCCTCAAGCTTGCCCATGCGGTTGGCGTTTTCCTCGGTTTGCGCGGTAATCCTGGCAAGCGCGCCCTCGACCGCGTCGATCCGTCCGAGCAGATCGTTGACCGGTCCGGTGGTCACCGTCGCCGGTCCGGCCGTGGTCGCAGTGGCCGGCTTGGCGATCTCGGCCTCGAAATACTTGCCGTCGCCGCCCGGAAAGACCTTGCGCTGGAGCGCGCGGACTTCGGCTTCCAGCTTCTTGATTCTCAAATCGCCATCGCTTTGCGCAAAGGCGGGTGCCGCGATCGCGGTGCCCGCCAGCACAAGGGCGATGCAGATGCGTGAAATCGATCGGCTACCCGCTGCGATCATGGCCGCTGCGATCATTGTTCGTATTCTCCCGCCCGGCCCATTCGCTGGCCGCTCAACCCGTGTCCAGAACCGCTTTAACCACGCCTGAAGCGCCTGTCACCGGGCGCTGCCCGACAACCCCCCACCAAATCCAGCCCCCACCAAATCCAGCCCCCCGCAAAATTCAGGGAACCGGGGCGTTCGGCGGACCCGGCTCGGGTTGCGACGGCGCAGTGCCCAGCGGCTGAAGCCGGTCGGGAACGGGCGAGGGAAGCGATTGCACCCCGCTCGCCGGCGGTGCAGCGGGGGCTATCGTGCGTGGTGCGACGCGCGCCTGCGCAGCCGAACGAGCCGCAGGCTGAGTCGGGGGAGCGCCGGCTGCCGGCGCACTAACCGGAGCGATTTCGCCCACCGCGCTCTCCGCAGTCGGACTGATCATCGCCGTGGGTGACAACTCGGGGGAGGTCACGCTGTCGTCGCCCACCGCGGGAAGATCAACCGCGGGGACGAAATAGCTGCGCCAGAACACCGCTCCCGCGGCGATCAGCGCGATACCCAGCGCGGCGGCGACCCACGCCAGGCGGCGCGAGGGAACCTTGGCCGGATCGTCGAGGTCCAGATCGTAGGCCGGGCGCGCGTTGGCGGGCGCTTCCTGTTCATTGAGTTCGCGGCGCACTTCGGCAGCAATCACCCCGGGGTCGAGCCCGACCGCCCCGGCATAGCTGCGGGCAAAGCCGACCGCATATATCCGTGCGGGCAGCGCGGTGAAATCGCTGTCCTCAACAGCCGCGAGATGGCGCTCGTTGATCTTGGTGCGGAGCGAAACTTCGCCGCGGTCGATACCCAACCGCTCGCGCGCTGCGCGCAGTTTTTCCCCCGCGCGCGACAGGAGATGCTCCTCCCCCGTCGCCTCAAATGGCATTACGTCCGCTTCGGCCACGACCCGTTCCCCGCCCCACTCGATCTTATTGACGACCCCTGACCGCATAGACGCGCAATTCGTCGTTCGGAGTCAACGCTTTTGCGGCAGTCGGCGCATTGGCGGGCGACGAAGCGTGTTCAATCGACCTCGATCTTGCGTGCCGCCGCCCATTCGAGCAGCGTGGCGCGCATGTCGGCGCGCGGCTCGGCCAGCCAGCCGGTCATCGCGTCGCGGATTTCGGCGGCGTCGATCGAACGCACCAGCGCCTTGATCGGACCGACTGCGGCGGGGGTGATCGAAAGCCGCCCGATCCCCAGCCCGATCAACGCCAGCGCCTCGAGCCGCCGCCCGCCCATCTCGCCGCACACGGTCAGATCGACCGGGTGATCGCCGATGTCCCGCACCACCCGCGCGAGGAAGCGCAGGATCGCGGGCGATAGCCAGTCATAGCGTTCGGCCAGCTTTGGGTTGGAGCGATCGGCGGCAAACAGGAACTGGGTGAGGTCGTTGGTCCCGATCGACAGGAACGACAGCTTCGGCGCGAGCACGTCGAGCACTTCGGCGAGCGCCGGAACTTCGAGCATCGCGCCATAGCGGATCGCCTCGGGCAGCGGCTTGCGCTGCTGCTTGAGCCAGGCCACCTGCTTCTGGAACACGTCTCGCGCGGCATCGAACTCCCACGGTTCGGAGACCATCGGGAACATCACGTTGAGCGTGCGGCCCCCCGCAGCCTCGAGCAGCGAGCGTGCCTGCGCTTTCATCAGGCCCTCGCGTTCGAGCGCGACGCGCAGCGCGCGCCAGCCCATCGCCGGGTTCTCCTCGGTCTCGCCGTCGTTGTGGCGCAGATAGGGGAGCACCTTGTCGCCGCCGATGTCGACCGTGCGGAACACCACCGGCTTGTCGCCTGCCGCGTCGAGCACGTCGCGGTAGAGCCGGGTCTGACGCTCGCGCGCGGGCATCGTTGCGGAAACAAGGAACTGGAACTCGGTGCGGAACAGCCCGACCCCGTCGGCCCCGGTCAGGCTGAGCAGCCCCATGTCGTCGCGCAGACCTGCGTTGATCATCAGCGTGATCCGCTGGCCGTCTTTGGTCACCGGATCCAGATCGCGCATCGCGGCATATCCGGCCTGGCGCTCGCGGCTTTTGGCGAAGCGCGCGTCGAACGCCTCGACCATCGCCGGGATCGGGCGCAAGGTGACCGTGCCCTGATCGCCGTCGAGCAGCATCGGGTCGCCCTCGCGCACTTTGCCGCGAATCCCGCGCACCCGACCGAGCACCGGAATGCCCATCGCCCGCGCCACGATCACCACGTGCGCGGTGAGCGAGCCTTCCTCGAGGATGACGCCCTTCAGGCGGCGGCGATCGTATTCGAGCAGCTCGGCTGGACCGAGGTTGCGCGCGATCAGGATGGCGTCGCTGCGCAAGCCCTGGCTCGCCGCGGTGCCGACCTGGCCGGAGACCGTCCGCAGCAGGCGGTTGGCGAGATCCTCCAGATCGTGCATCCGGTCGGCCAGCAGCGGGTCGTCTATCTGGCGCATCCGCATCCGGGTGCGCTGCTGGACGCGCTCGATCGCCGCTTCGGCGGTCAGCCCGCTGTCGATTGCCTCGTTTATCCGCCGGCTCCAGCCCTCGTCATAGGCGAACATGCGATAGGTCTCGAGCACCTCGTCGTGCTCGCCGCCGCCGCCGAACTCGGCCTGGCTGGCCATCCGGTCGATCTGCTCGCGCATCTTGTCGAACGCCAGATAGACCCGCTGGCGCTCGGCCTCGGTATCCTCGGCGACGACGTGCTCGATCGTGATCCGCGGCTGGTGGAACACCGCGTGGCCTTCGGCCAGGCCCTTGACCAGCGCGAGCCCGGTCAGCCGCTCGGGTCCGGTCGCCGCCATCGCTGCGGACAGCGCCTCGTCCTCGTCGATCAGCTCGGCGTTGGCGATCAGTTCGGACAGGACCATCGCGACGGTCTGCAACGCTTCGATCTCGACTTCATCGTAGCGCCGCGATTCGGCGTGCTGAACCGCAAGCACCCCGACGGCTCGCTGGCGGCGGACGATCGGCACCCCGGCAAAGCTATGGAACTTTTCCTCGCCGGTTTCGGGTCGATACGAGAAGTCGGGGTGTGCGGTGGCCTCGGCCAGGTTGAGCGTATCGATGTTCTGCGCGATCGTTCCGACCAGACCCTCGCCGATATCCATCCGGGTGACGTGGACCGCCTTCTGCGACAGCCCGTGGGTAGCGAACAGTTCGAGCATCCCCTCGCGCAACAGGTAGATCGAGCAGACCTCGCTGTTCATCTCCTCGGCGATCACGTCGACCACGCGATTGAGCTTGCCCTGGGCATGGGCTCGCGAAGCCATGACCTCGTGGAGGCGGGTCAGGATGGATCGGGCGGCGGCCACGGCGGTAGGCATGGGGAATGGCCTAGCGGAAGTGGGGGGCGGACTCCATACGGTGGTTTGGGGCAGCGAAGAAAGCTCTGTTGGGCCAACCCTGTAATCGGGGCGCCGCAGTCCAATGGAGCCAGCAGGGCAATCTATTGCGATGATACCGCGACTGAAGGGGTTGACAGTGACTATTGATTAATTACCCAACTCATGACTGGCGACTCGATCTCGCAAATTAGGGGGTAGTTATGATCTTGCGGCACCTAAATATCTTCGCCGGGATTCTTTTAATTTTTGCTGGAGAGCAGGTCTTAGCGCAGGCGGGGGATTCGAAAACAGATCCCGAAACGGACGCGCTCGCGCGGGCGGAACAGTTGGCGAAGTTGCAGAAGGCAGTTGCAGAGGCGGAAGAAGCCGCCGCAAAGGCGAAAACCGCCCAACTTCAAGCCGAACAGTCGGCTGCTCGACAAGAATTTGGAAACTTGCAGGCGCCGACCTTGCCAGATGGCAAGATTTCGCTTGCGACCACGGCACAGGGCAAAGCAGAAGCCTCGTTGCTCTACGCTCGGTCACTGCAGGCGATTGGACCGCGTTTAAGTGGCAAGATCTGCGATGCCGGCAAGACCTTTATCCTCTCTGGCTCTTCTGGAGTAATCGACCTAGGCGAGCTTGCCGGATATCGCCTCAACCGCATGGCTGCGCTGGTCGCGATTGATGACGCGCAGGCTCGAGTCGATGATGCGTTGCAGAGGGCGAGCGAGGTTCGAGACACTGGGGCCAATGGCGATGGCGACAACGCGCGCAATGCGATCGGCACGGGTCTGGTTGCAGCGGACTCGCTTTTGGCGGGGGTCGCCAAGCTCGGAAGCTATTTCAGGACAAGCTAGTCGCCCGTGAAAAACTCATAACGTGCTGATCAGGAACTGGAAACTCGGCATTTGAAGTATTGGGAATCGCAAGGTTTTGGTCGATTTGGTGGAAAACCTTGCGAATTCGCGCGCGCCCGCACGGAGGGGCTGGCG